>JBARKD010000127.1:0-4629 GCA_049800615.1 Acidobacteriaceae bacterium
GCACCACCCCGCGCAATCCCTGTTGCAATAGCCGCTCGGTGGTCTGCTCCAGAGATTCCTTCTTTTTACCGCCGGCGTAAAAAGCGGCTTCTGTCTCATTGGGAGTAAACCAGCTGATTTGCCTCAACACCGCCGGAGAAAGAGCGTGCGACGGAGCAGGATCGAGCATCAGCGGAACCCTGTTGTGCTCACACAACTGGGCAAGATGTTCGATCGTATCCATTGGAGTTTCCAATTGTGCAAGCACCAGCCCTGCACTACGAATCATCTCGACATGCGCATCCAGGTCAGGCGGCCTCAAGGCTGAGTTCGCGCCTGGCGTTACTACGATGATGTTGTCGCCTTCCGCAGAAACGACGATCATCGCGACTCCTGAGTTATCCTCTACCGTTCCCACTGCCGAGATATCGACCCCCGCCTGCTCCAATCCGGAGCGCAATCTCTCTCCAAATGAATCACTCCCGACTTTGCCGATCATGTGCACCGGATGCCCGAGCCGTGCAATGGCGACTGCCTGGTTTGCGCCCTCTCCCCCCAAATGCGTTTTGAACTCGATAGCGAGAACCGTCTATCAAGAAACCGGGATGCTGGCGGGAAAAACTAAATGGCCGTTCGAACTCTCTACTCGGACGATTCCATCGGACTGTTCGATCTGGTCCATGGGAACTGTGCCGTCGACATCAAGCTGGGCTTGCGTATTTCGGCTCGCGCCCCTCTAACCAGCCTCAACGTCAGTCGCGAAACCCGATCACTGCCGCCTTTGCCTCTATTTTGTCCGGGCTAACGCCGGGCACGCTCTTGAGCTGGTCCAGACTCGTGATGTCGCCATTCTGTTCCCGGTAAGAGACGATCGCCTGCGCTTCATTCTCTGTCAGACCTAGCTCTTCCTCAAGCTGCGCAGCCGCTGCTTTGTTTACGTTCGTCTTCCCGAAGTTCTTCGAGAGATACGCGATCACGTCGGCATTCTCCGCCTCTGACAGCTCGGCGCCGCGCTCAACCATAGTGTTCACCATCCGGCGCCAGCCGGCCTCTGTGTACCGATTCCTGGTCGCCACATCGATTTCGTGACATGCCACACAAGCGCGTAGAAAAACCTCCTTACCTTTACCCTCCGGCAGCCCATCGCTTTGGTTCTCCGCAGCCACCGCTACTGTAGCAAATCGTAGGATGGAAGAGTGACTGCGGTCGGAAGCAGTTCTTTCCATGCCGCCATTCAATTGAGCGAGGGCCAAACACGCGGCCCCCAGAACAAGAGTGGCGATCGCGTGGCTGAGTTTCATTTTTTAGTCCTTCCAGTATGGCGGACCGATTCACCCATCGCGTGGCGCCGCCCGATCCCGCGGCTTCTTACTTGATTCCGAACGCTACGATTCGGTCGGTTCCAACATACACGTCGCCATCCGCTATTGTTGGCGAATTGTATTTTCCGCTCGCTTGAAGAAGCCCAGGATCGGTTTTCCAAATAACCTTTAGCGTGTTTGGGTCTATTGCGTAGAGAACAGGCCGCGGGGCCTTGGGTCCGGTCAGGAGCGCGCTGCGCGACGAGTTCTCATCCAACACCCACACGATGGCGTCTTTGCCACCGTTGCTGCTGACCACCGGGGGGCCGGGATTCTGCAGGACGAAGTCCATCGCCCGCCCATCTACCCGAAGGTACGGATGGATGCCCGCGTGGCGCAGCAACTGCAGCCGCACCAGGCTGGGCGCAACACTAACCTGCGTGTCCTCCGGATCCTTGTTGTTGCCCGAGTAGAACAGATACTCGTCGCCGGCGGCATTCCGGAAGTAGGCGGGCGTAGCCCGGTTCTTCGCCCGGTCCAGCATGCCTTCGGTATCCGAATATGGGCCAAAAATGTTGAGCGGACCGCGCTTGCCGAATTGCGGTTGTGGATCTGGCGGGAACAGGGATTGGTCGGTGGCGGCATCGTCACTACAGGGACGGCGCTCATCGCCGGGCGCCGTGAAACTGGTTTGGCCAATGAGATACGCGTTACCCTGCTTGCCTCCCACCGCGAGCAGCGGATCTTCGGAGACCGACTTGTCGTCAACATCCGGCAGGATCGCCGCGCCGCTGCTGCCGACATCGACATCACCCGCTTCGGTGCGACAGTAGTTGAAGGGTGTGTAGACACCCCGCAACGTCAAGCCAGACGCGGACATGGGATCGAAGGCAAGCACCGACTGCGCCCAGTTGTGCAAGGGTGGCGCGTGCCTCTCGCTGCCGCTTGCCCCGCTGACGGCATAGACATTGCCGCGAGCGTCGATCGACACGCCGGTTGAACCCCAAACTCCGCCGATGGAATCCTCGGCCAACGGCGTGCTGCTGAAGGCCGACGCGAGAGTCTTGCGCTGCGTATCGATCGCCAACACCCAGCCCCGGCCCTGGCCGATGGTGGCAAAAAGATAGCGATCGTCGGGGCTGAGGTTGAGCCCGCCGCGCTGGATCGAGAACCGTCCCGGCCGCCAGGGCGCTGGCGGGGTGTTGCCGTAGCGAGGGTTGCGATTGATTGACGGTTGTTCGAGTGTTTTTTCATCGATTGCCACCGGCCACCCGTCAAGCACCGCACCGGTCGACAGATCGAGCCCATACATCCGGAAGCTCGTGGCCGCGCCACAACTCGCGACATAGAGATGTTGGCGGCCCTTGTCGATCACAGGCGTGCCGACGATGCCCATGGCGCTGGCGTCCCAACGCAGGATGCAGGGAGCATCCAATTGCGTCTTCCAAAGGATGGCGCCGGGAGCAACCCCGTTCGACCGGGTCGCGTTGATGGCATATACATAGCCGGTGCTGGTTGCGGCGATGACGACGCGGAACGTCTTGCCGTTGTGCTCCCTGGTCTGAATCTTCAGCCCGTCCACATAGAGGGGTGAGGCGTAAAGGCGCGCCGGATATTTCCCGAACCCGTCGAGTTCTGGCGACTCCCACAGCTTGCCGAACCGCCCCCCTGCGAGCGTGGCCGGGGTGAGTTTCCGCTCCTCGGAGAACCAGCCGGTACGTTGGCGGTTGGCGTGCGCGGTCAGCACGTCAGCGCGCGTCGCCGCCACTGCCGGTCTCATTGCCGCTCCGGCCACCGACATGCACAAGAGGGACAGGACGAGGCCGTATGCTGCACGCATCGTCAGTTTTCTCCGATCGCGATGCGGTCGGCGGTGTTATAGGCAATCGACAACACCGCGTCCTCGGTGCCGATGTTACGCGCGTTGTGCGGCATCCCTTCCGGGATCGTCACGGTGTCGCCCGCACGCATCTCGTATTCCTTGTCGCCCACCCGGTTCATGATGTGCCCCTGGAGGACGTGCAGGATCTCATCGCAATTGGGGTGGTGGTGGACCGGGTTTTCCTTCCCGGGATTGATGGTGGCGATGCCCAGGGTCATAAAGGTAGAGTTGCCAAGCTCGCGCGAGGCGAACCATTCGAGCTTGCCCCAGGGCTGCGGCTGGACCAGAGCGTCCGCCTGCGGCAGTAGCAACCGTCTAGGTGCAGCCGAGCCGGCGCGGCTCCCGCCACGCGGCATCGTCGGGGCGTCCGTGGTCGGCCCCGCGGGTGGCACGTCGCGCTTCGCTGTCCAGAAGATCGCGTTCAGGAGCATCGTGCGTATCTGGGGCTGATCGAAAGTCAACAGATAGTGGCCGCTGGTGAATGCGAATGAACGGCCGCCATTGGGCCGCTCGGCCGCCCACGCAATGACATGGTCTGCGGCAGGCTCCTCGAAAACCGGCTGATTGTTTCGCGTCTGGATATGGGTCTTCGCGGTAAGTATCGGTGTGACTTTGTCGGTCGTGGAAAAGGTGATGGTCGGGTAGAACTCGTCCAGATACTCAAAGGGTTTCAGGCCATTGGCAATGGGATTTTTTCCCGCTCCCGAAATCCGTATCTGCGCGATCTCGGTCGTGCGGTCAGCCATACCGAAGCGGACGCCGCCGAGCCAATCGGCCATCGGAATGACGCTGGTCTGGGTGGGAACTGTGGACGCCTGGTGCAGGGCGATGAGCCCTGCACCCTTGGCCATCAACTGCTCCATGGCCGCGCGACGCGGCTCATTGTCTAAGACCTGGCTCATCGTCCGGTAGTCCATCCCGAAATACAGGAGGACGACATCGGCGTCCGCGATCTGGGAAAGGTCAGTCGGAAAACCCGCCGGAAACGACTTGACGACCGGATGGATCGCCTGGAGTTGCGGCGATCCCTTGATCAACCGCTCGATGGCGAGGATCCCGTCAGGATAGTCGTGCTCAGTCCGGGGGTAACCCTGTTTGTCTCCACCGATCAGAACGATGGTAGGCCCGGATGGAGCCGCAGCGACGGAAGACCCGGATAAAGCCGCGGCGGCGGTAAAGAAAGCGACCGCTGCCAAAATGCAGTTAGCCAGCATTGCGGCAGGCACCTGCGGAAAAACAGCACGTGTAACCGCCAACCTCTCGATAGCTCTCATAGGGACACCTTGGTCTTCTGCCTGTGCAGGGCTAGTTTGGAGAATTCACGCAGCCAGCCGGTCATCGCGATTTCCGCCGGCAGGCTGCATACGTAACGATCTGTTTGCATCTTCAGGTTCGTCGTATTTACCTCTTTCAGCATCGGGTTAATAACTCAACACGCATCAGAAAACCAGCCGGTCAAAAGACGTA
>JBARKD010000128.1:0-12362 GCA_049800615.1 Acidobacteriaceae bacterium
GCCATCCAGTGCCGCCGCCGCTGCCCATGCCGGGAAAATGACACCGATCAGGCTTGCCCCCTCAAGCAGGCGCTGATCGGCTGCGTCGAGCCGGTCAATCTGCATCTCGATCATCCCGGAAAGGGCCGTGGGCACGCCCATGTCGATTTCCGCCAGCGCTGAACGCAACCGCCAGACGCCGTCCTGCTGGTGGATAGAGCCTTGGGCGATGAGGTGCTCCAGCATGGCAGTCATGAAGAGCGGATTGCCCTCGCAATGCTGGTGAACGAAGCTGGCCAGTCCCTTAGGGAGGGTGTCCCGGTTCGAGTCATGGTTCGAGTCATGGTTCGAGTCATGATTCGCGTCATGGATGGTTAATTCCTGAACCAGGTATTCCCGCACGGCGTCCTTTTCCAGCGGACCCAGCGACACATCCGCGCACAGCTTGTGCGTGACCAGCTCCTGCCTTAGCCGCTTCAGGGGATGCTGGCCGGCGCTCACCTCCGCAGGCCGATAAGACGCCATCAGCAACAGCTTTGCGGCCTGGCGGCGCCGCGCCAGCGCCGCAATCAGATCCAGGGTCGACAGGTCAGCCCAGTGCAGGTCCTCGAAGACAAAGACCAGTGTTTTCTCAGAAGCCATGGCTTCGATGGCATCGCATATCTCATTCAGCATCCGCTCGCCCCGCACCGCGGGGGCCGTCGGCGCCGAATCATCGCCATGGAGCGCAGCGAACTGGGCATACCAGCTCGGGGCCTTCCGCTGCATCACGCGCGCATGCTTCTTGCCCTCGTTCGGAGAACAGAGCTGTCCCAGGGCTTCGATCACGGGATAATAGGCTTCCTTACCGGCGAAACCTTCCACGCACTGACCGCGGGCGAAACACACCTCATCTCCACTACACCATTGGCGGCAGAACAGGTCGATCAACGCCGTTTTTCCAATGCCGGTCTCCCCGGTAATGAAGATCACCTGCCGCCCGCCCTGGGCGGCATGTCGCAGCGATCCGTTGAGCCGCTCGAGCTCCTGCCGCCGCCCCACGATGCGCCCTGGCGGCGGTCCTGGTTGCGGTCCTGGCTGCGCTCCTGGCTGCGCTCCTGGTTGCGGTCCTGCTTGCGGTCCTGGTTGCGGTCCTGGTTGCGGCCGAGGATGGTCCGCCGCATGTCCGAAGGCATCTTCGACCTGCGCCAGGAACCAATACCCGCGCCCCGGGACAGTTCGGATAAATCGCGGGTTTTCTAAACTGTCCCCGAGCAACTTCCGCAGCTCAAGCACATAGGTGCGCAACACCTGTGGTTGCACGAAAGTTTCGGGCCACAGTTTGTCCAGTAGCTCATCGTGGGTCACCAGCCTCTGCGGGTTTTCGACAAGATAGCGCAGCACGGCAAACGGTTTCGGAGTCAGGGCGATGCGCGTGCCGCTTTGCCACAGGCATTCGTTCCTGGTGTCGAGTTGAAAGCATCCAAATTGCTTCATTGCATCACGGGAGGGATTCAGTTGTTGGTTCTGCGCCGCAGGCTGATCCCGTCAAAGACGGTGACCGGCTACCGCTCATCTTTATCTTCTATGCCCATTCATGCCCGACGAGTTCGTCTGCTGGGCCGCGGATCAGCATCGAGTTCCTGCTCGCTCATCGGGCTCATTCTGATACGACAGCAGCGGACATCATCAGGGCGCCTTGAGCCGGCTGCTGTCTGGCCTGTCGCTATGCTGCCATCCAACGGCCCGGTCCGAACTCTCTTCTCTCAGAATTTCCGTATTTCGCTCTCTGCCATCGGAGTATACTTCGTTGCCCTCCAATAATCGAGGAGTTCCCAAACCTGGTGAACGTCCCCTCCATCAGGGCCCTGCACCAGGGCCTGCAGCGTCGGAGAAATTATTGAGCCGCAGGGTACTGACGTCCTGGAATACCTAGGACGGTTTCCGTTGGTGTCGCCATTCTATTGGGAGCTTTTCTTTTGCATGGAATGAGCGTGGGGAGGTTTCGGTGGCGGCCGGCGCCGATCGCGGATCATCAGGCTATGTTGATGCCATGGTCCTCTACCTGGCTGAAAACCGACAGAAGGTTCGTCAGCTTGAGCAGATTGCGAAGCTGCTTACCAAGGTGAAGCAACTTGAGCTCGCATCCCTGTTGCCGGGCAGACACCGACAGGCGCACCAACGTGCCAAGCCCCGTGCTGTCGACGTAGCTCAGTTCTGCTAAGTCCACGACGATCACTTTCGCCTGGGGTAGCAGGTGCTTCACAGCCTGATAGACCTCATCGGTGGCGCCGGCTACCAAACGGCCGCGACATTTCACAACGGCTGCATCCCCGTCACGTTCGATTGCGAAGTCCAGAACTTTTTCGAATTGTTCAGGCATTGGGGTTGCTCCTGGAAAGATGGCGAATGTTAGGGTTCAAGTGTTGACGCGCAAATTTTCGCATATCGAAGCTAAATGCCGGAACGGATTTGTGCAACGGCGACACAGATCGATGAGGTATATGCGCTCCTCGCTGCACTCGGATGCGTTCCTGACATTGAGTCGCTGCTTCCTGCATCCGACTGCAGTGGAACTCCTGGCTCAGAAGCTCGGAGGGGGTTTTGCGCCACAACATCGGCCATCTGTGATAAAAGGTTGTGGCGTCCCGTTGATCTAAGATTCAGGTTAGAAACTTCTGGGATTGAGGTTAGAAACTTCTGGCCATCCCCTGTTGATGCATTGATCCGATGAGGTCCGCAAGTTGGAGGCACGTTTGCATGTTGTCGTTGCTCGATCGTGAACGTTCTGTGGCCCATCCCGGTTTCAGCCGATGGCTTGTGCCACCCGCCGCACTCTCCATTCATTTGGCCATCGGCCAAGTCTACTCTTTCAGTATCTTCAAGAATCCGCTGCTGGCGCTGAAGGGCGCGGACGGCGCCGCGTGGAATCTGAAAGAGGTGGGCTATATCTTCTCCATCGCGATCGCGGTGCTCGGGCTATCCGCGGCTCTGTTTGGCAAATGGCTGGAGACCGCGGGACCTCGCAAGGCGATGTTTGTCGCTGGTACCTGCTTCGGGTTGGGATTCCTGGTGGCGGCTGCCGGTGCGGCCACACATAGTCTGGCGCTCATCTATCTTGGGTATGGAGTCATCGGTGGCGTCGGGCTCGGGCTCGGCTATATCTCACCGGTCTCGACGCTGATCAAGTGGTTTCCCGACCGGCCGGGGCTGGCTACCGGACTCGCGATTATGGGGTTCGGCGGAGGGGCGATGATCGGTTCCCCGCTGGGGACAAAGCTGATGATGTTTTATCGAGCGTCCGCGCATCCTATCGCGGCCACCTGGGTCACGATGGGCCTTCTTTACTTTGTCTTCATGATGTTTGGCGTCTTTACCATTCGTGTGCCGCAGGAGGGATGGAAGCCCGAAGGATGGGTTCCCAGGGCAACGCAATCGGCCCTGATCTCTACGCACAAGGTGGAGGTCAACACTGCCTCCCGTACGCCGCAGTTCTGGCTGCTATGGCTCATCCTGTGCACGAACGTAACCGCGGGCATCGGCATCCTGGAGCAAGCATCGCCGATGATCCAGGATCTCTTCCACGGCCGTGTCTCGGTGATCGCGGCGGCAGGATTTGTGGGCCTGCTCAGCCTCTTCAACATGGGAGGACGTTTTATCTGGGCGTCGATGTCGGACTTCATCGGGCGCAAGACCACCTACTTCGTTTTTTTTGTTTTGGGCATGCTGCTGTATCTCGCGCTTCCTTTTGCCGCGGAAACGCTGAAGTCCGTCCCGCTCTTTGTGCTGATCGCGGGGGTGCTGATCAGCATGTACGGTGGCGGATTCGCGACCATTCCGGCCTATCTCAAGGATCTCTTCGGCGGCTATCACGTGAGCGCCATCCATGGGCGTTTGCTAACGGCATGGTCGACCGCGGGCATCGTGGGGCCGCTCATCGTGAACGGCATCCTCGACCATTACGTCGCCAACCACCTGCCGAAGCAGCAGGCGTACCCGGTGGTCCTGCATATCATGGCTGCCCTGATGGTGGTGGGTTTTCTCGCCAATCTCCTGGTGCGTCCGGTGGCACAGAAGTATTGGCTCGAAAGCGCGAGCCGGCAAGTTTCAGCAGCACGTTGAGCAACGCCGGAAGCAAAGGAGCTTCCATCCATGGTGACTCAGGAAAACAAGACATCGCCGGTCCTGATTTGGGCTGCGTGGACGCTGGTTTCGGTACCCGCCGCATGGGGCATTTACTACACCCTGCTGAACGCGCTGAAGCTCCTCCAGTAGACCGGCCCATCAGGACCCGTAAAGCTGGTGAACGTGTCGTCCGGTCACTACCACTGGTATTGCGCTATATGTTGCGCCCGCAACGTCACAGTTAGGGCACACTCATGCCCGTCCGATCTTTAGTCCGCCGGCGGGCAGCCTGGAAAATCCGGGAGCGCGGCTCGACGTCTCGGCTTCGCCCTACTCGCCAGCATCGCCCGGCTCATGAGGCACCTGCGGGTTTGTCAGCGTCGGCGCATGGAGTTTCTCCAGCCGCCTGGTTTGCACAGTCGATGCAGGTTCGTTTCGGAGCCGAGAGGTTCAGATGACCGGACTTGTGAAAGTCGTCGCAAATCGAAAAACACGTTCCTTCCTTGACCGAACCGACACGGCCGATCGTCTGATTGGACAGGTCCTGGGTGAGGCTGTCATGCGGCGCGCCCCCGGTGCGGCTCTCCCATTCTCGCGAAACCTCGTGTCCCAGCCCTAAAGTAAATGTCTGAGGTCCTCCGCACTGCCGCGTTCCCTCACACGCGATCCAGCAGTGCCCGAACGCATCCCACTCACGGCTGTACAGGGTCTTCCCCGCGTTTCTTGCGCATGCGGTAGCGATCCAACGATCGAAGGTGATGGACCTGTCGGGATCAATCAGATTCGTCAGGCAGTCCTTCGCATTGGACCACTTGCTCGGGCTCACAACGTTCTTTACGTCCTGCCAAAGGTACTTCGCTTTGCCCAGCACTCCCGACGGCCCCGTGCTCTCCGGCGTCTCTTGCCGCTGGATAACTCCCGCAGCTCGGCCTCCCCCGGCTTGTTGGACCGTATGCACCAGCTCGTGAGCCAGCAGCCTGCCGCCCGCAACGCTTTGCGGCGAAAAGTTTCCCGATCCGAAAACCAGGTGGTCGCCCACGGTATAAGCCACCGCGTTGATCTGCCGGGCTGATTCCCCGGCAGCAGAATCGGTGTGCACACGTACGCGGCCGAAGTCGAATCCAAAATGCTGCTGGTAGAAATTGCGGGTAGTGCTGTCCAGGGGCGTGCCGGGAGTGCCGAGCACCTGTTGTACCAAGGGCGGCGCTTCGCCTGGTCCAGCCGGCGCCGTTTCCTTGCGCTGCAGATCTTTCTTCCCGCACTCCTCACATTCGCCGCCCGACTTTCCCGAGCCGCCACAGGAGCACGCCCGCTGCAGCGGAGCGCCAACGCCGATCCCGGACAGAGACCACTCGGCTTTCCCGCTTCGGCCATTGCCGAATGCAGATCCGAGTCTTCTGGCCATCACCTCATCCGCTGCCCGGTCTGCCTCGCGTTCCAGCGCGTCCCCGGGCTTGTTGATCTTCAGCCGCCCGGTCGTAGCCTGCGAGGGCCCACTCGCGCTGTCCAGGTTCTCGCTCTTTCTGGCCAGCATCGCCCGACTCATGGCGTCAGGCTCCTGCCCATGGCACGCGCAAGTCCTTCCCCAAAAGCTCGTCCGCCGGCTCCGGGAGCGAGCGGCATCCGTCCCAGGCGCATCACCGGTATCCGTCGAGAGGGGATCGACGCAGCGAGTATGTGCGTCCCCCTGCTTTTTAGACCCTTCACCAGCGCGGTTCGGTCCGCGGGATTGAGCCCCGCCAAAGCCAGACGGTCGATAGTCGCGTGAACATGGCTCACACCCACCACCGAATCTCGGCGTAGATAGCGGCCGCTCGATCTTTGCGCGTCCAGCCCCGTGGCTTCAAGCAAATACGACATCGCCACCGATTGCCCGGCTTCGGCCGCGAAAATGCGGCATTGAGCACGATATTGCGGATGCTGGCGCCCGCGGGCTGCATTTCTCGAGAATGTCACTCGGCCTTTTCCGCTTCGGAACTCCTCACATCGTTAGGACAAAGAGAAGTGATGTCTCGGGGTTCTGCCCGATAGCCGATGCCGCCTCCGCGTCAGATTTCCGCCTAGGGCGAAGCAGGCATGTACAGACGCCGGATCGAATTTACGCCGAGGCAAATACCTTGTCCAGAGACAGTCTTTTCCAATGCAAGATGGACGGCCGAGATGCGGGACACCAATATCGCACCTCGATGAATGAGTTGCCCTGAAATCGGCAAGCGTGACACCCGCTTAGGGGTGGGCCACTTTGCCACACCAACATGTGGCATAATGTCCACTGAGGACATTTATGCGATGGCTACCAACAACCTCACTTTCGAGCAGTACATCGGCGTTTCCCCAAATTCTGCGCTCGATCTGGCAGAGATTGCCGAAAAAGGGCTTCCCACCGACAGCATCGCGTATTTGAAGGAGAAGGGGCTTACGTTCTCTGAGGTTTCCGGGATCGTCATCTCCCCGCGAACCTTGAAACATCGAAAAGCGCGCGGAGAACAGCTCTCTGTTGAAGAGACAGATCGTATGCTACGCGTCGCACGAATCATCTACCTGTCGGATCAGGTGTTTGGAAATCACGAGAAAGCGCTGACCTGGTTGCGGCAAGTCGATGAACGTCTCAACGATCGGGCACCCCTGAGCATGCTTCACACCGAATCAGGTGGGCGCCTGGTAGAAAACTTGCTGTGGCAAATAGATGAAGGCGTTTATTCATGAAGTTGCTGTGGAGTATCAGCAACCACTGCGATCTTCAAGGAATGGGCGGCGAAAAATCAGATGGTAGGTGGCATACAGCCAAGCGAGGCAAACGTATCGTATACCTCTCTGACCATCCTGCCCTTGCTTTGATCGAAGTGCTTGCCAACCTGAAAGGGAATCCGAAGCTCTTTCCGGACAGCTATCAGCTAATGAAGATCACTGGCGCCGATCAGGTGGCAACCGGCGCGTTAGAGCCCAATATTCTTTTGAGCAATTGGCGCGACGATATGAACCAAACAAAATCCATAGGAGATTCCTGGCTGGCTGGCGGCAATTCTCCCTTGTTGGCAGTTCCTTCTGTTCCCTCGCCAGAATCCGTGAACTATCTGTTTAATCCCCTTCACCCGGATGCTAAAGGGGTGGCGATCGAGTGGTGCAAGTGGATCAAGTACGACAAGCGACTATTTCACTTACCCGAAACTCGGAGCACGGGAAGATAGGGGGAAGATAGGGATCGCGGTAGGGACGCGTATTACCACCTGCCCCCACAGGCTGCGTTGGTTTTCTGTCTCCCCCCGAAACGTCGTTGGATCAGTTTCCTGAAGGCCGCTCGACGGAATCGACGACCAGGATTTCGACGGACGCCCTGCTGCGTTGCAGTCGAAGGCCAAGTTGCTCCGGTAATGCGGTGAATAACGAGGCCGCATCGGAGTCGTTCGAGAGTGTGCCTTGCTCCGGGACGACCTGTTCTGAAATTCCGAGACGCTGACGCGCCCACTTCAATTTGAAGTCATACGCACCTGAGAGGCCGGTTTGGTTCACTACAGGGCGACCGCCTATCTCTGAATAGCCCGCTAGCCAGTGGACTAATTCATCCAGATTTGCGTTTTTGGCATTCATTTGAGCAATCTGCCCGGTATAGATAACCAGGATTCCCCGCTGCGAATCCTGCGCTCGAGACGCCGGGACGAGACCAACGGCGGGTGTAGATTGGCTATCAACTGCGAGCGGAGGGGCCTTAGTCGGAGCAAGTCTAGGGCCGGACTTCGCGATCACGAGCGCATAGACTGCCAGTTCCCTGGACTCGAAATGTATCTTCAGCTTAAAACGGTCAGCTAGGAGAGACTGCATCATCAGGCTGGTTTGTTGCTTTTGCATTTCGCGCGACATTCTCTGCAAAGCGTTGGTCAGTGAGTCATCGATCTTACCGTCTATGTCGTATCGGTCGGTGTCAATCCACCCAGGGCCTCCGAGGATCCGGTCATTGGCTGCAACGGTCCACGGAATGTTGTATGCCAGTTCGATCAGGTTGCGCACAGTCATGTTGAGGATGCGAGACTCGGACGGTGAGTTGGTGGACGGGACAGTAGCACCGCCAGCCGGTTTGATCGTTGCCACCTCGAAGGACGGCAGCGGCTCGGTTGCGTGCAGGATTTGAGCTGCCAGCGGTGTTGTTCCCAGCGCAACTACACAGATCCATTTCGCTGCGAACTGCGAAAACCGTTCGTGGCCACGTGTCAGAGGTTCAGCCGTACGCAACATGACGCAATTTACGTTGGTTGCTGAATGAGAGTTCCCTTCGTGATGACTTTAGCTTAGGGGTTACGCCAGCATCTTCGACACCACCCTACCAGCAACATCCGTCAGCCGAAAATCGCGCCCCTGGAACTTGAACGTCAGCTTCGTATGGTCCACGCCTAAGCAGTTCAGGATGGTCGCCTGCAGATCGTGGATCGGTACCGAATCTTCCACCACGTTGTAGCAGTAATCATCTGTTTCGCCGATCGAGATGCCGGGCTTGATGCCGCCACCCGCCATCCACATCGCGAAGCATTTCGGGTGATGGTCGCGCCCGTAATTTGTCGCGCTTAGCTTGCCCTGGCAATACACAGTGCGGCCGAATTCGCCGCCCCACACCACCAGCGTGTCGTCCAAGAGCCCGCGCTGCTTCAAGTCCTGCACCAACGCCGCGGAGGGTTGATCGGTCCCCTTCGCCTGCAGGGCGATGTCCCGGGGAAGATCGTTATGCTGGTCCCAGCCGCGGTGGTACAGCTGAATAAAGCGCACGTTGCGCTCCGCCAGTCGCCGCGCAAGCAGGCAATTCGCCGCGTACGTACCCGGCTTTCGCGAGTCCGGCCCATACATCTCGAACACCGAGTCGGGCTCCTTCGAAAGGTCCATCAGGTCGGGCACCGAGGTTTGCATCCGGTAGGCCATCTCATATTGCGTGATGCGCGTCTCGATCTCGGGATCGCCATACGCGTCGAACCACATCTTGTTCAGCTGGGCGAGGCTGTCGAGCATGCGGCGGCGCGAGTCCCGGCTGATGCCTGGCGGGTCATCCAGGTACAGCACCGGCTCGGCCCCGGCGCGAAAGCGCACTCCCTGGTACTTGGAAGATAGAAAACCAT
The DNA here is from genome assembly GCA_049800615.1 of Acidobacteriaceae bacterium. Taxonomy (GTDB): domain Bacteria; phylum Acidobacteriota; class Terriglobia; order Terriglobales; family Acidobacteriaceae; genus PALSA-350. The sequence goes on from JBARKD010000128.1 coordinate 9,183, forward strand.
TGCCCCATAGCCGCGAAAACAAAGGCTGGTCGGGGTTCAGTGCGTTCGCCTGCGAAATGAGCACGACGAACGCGGGCAAGTTTTGATTTTCACTGCCCAGGCCATACGTCACCCAAGCTCCCATGCTGGGACGGCCGGGCTGCTGAAAGCCGGTTTGGATAAACGTAATTGCCGGATCGTGGTTGATCGCGTCGGTGTTCACCGTCTTGATGATGGCGATGTCGTCGACAATTTTGGCGGTGTGGGGCAGCAGTTCGCTGATCCAAGCGCCGGATTTGCCGGCCTGTTGAAACTTGAAAATGGGTGCGGCCACGGGAAAGGACGCCTGGCCCGAGGTCATGCCGGTAATGCGTTGCCCCTTGCGGATCGAGTCCGGCAGCTCCGTGCCCTGCAAATCTTTCAGCTTGGGCTTGTAGTCAAACAACTCAATTTGCGAAGGCGCACCCGACTGGTGGAGGAAGATCACGCGCTTGGCCTTGGGCGCGAAATTCGGCATGCCCGGGAGACCGCCGGACGATTTATCCAGTGCGGAATCCACTGCCGTCCCCTCGGCCATCAGGCCCGGGCCGAGCAGCGAGGCCAGCGCCGCCACGCCAATTCCCTTCGCGGTGCGGCCGAAAAACTGCCGCCGGGTCATCTCCAGCAAGATCTCGCGTCCCTCTGTATCCATAGCAGTCACTCTTTCGTGATGGTTTCATCCATGTTGAGGATGGTGCTGGTCACCGTCGTCCAGGCAGCCAGCTCCGCTGGGTCGAGCTTCGGATTGCGCTTCTCCGCGCCCACCCCGATGAGCTTGATCGCCGACGTCTTGTCGCGGCGGTACTCCGCCAGCTCTTCCCGCGCGAGCGTGAGCAGTACCGCGCGCTCCTGCGGCTGCGGCTCGCGGTCCGTTACCAGCCGGAAGGCAAAGTCCACCCGCTTCTCCGGATCGCGCCCCGCCTGGGAAATCGTCTTCTCTGCCAGCACCCGGCTGGCTTCCACATACGTGGGGTCGTTGAGCAGCACCAGGGCCTGCAGCGGCGTATTGGTCAGGGTGCGGCGCGCCGTACATTTCTCGCGGTCGGGCGCATCGAAGGTGGTCAGCGAGGGCGGCGGCACCGTCCGCTTCCACGTCGTGTACATGCTGCGCCGGTAAAGGTCCTCACCGGTGGAGGGCGTATAGGTCTGCGCGGAGAAGCCTCCGCCGAAGGCCATCTCTTCCCACAGTCCCTTCGGTTGGTAAGGGTAAACGCTGGGGCCGCCGATCCGGGTGTTGAGCAGGCCGGCCACATCGAGCGCGTTGTCGCGCACCATCTCGGCGGGCAGACGGAAACGCGGCCCCCTCGCCAGCAGACGGTTCTCAGGATCGCGATCGGCCATCTCCCGGGTCTCGCGGGAGGACTGCCGGTAGGTCGAGGAGGTGACAATCAAGCGCATCATCGCCTTGGTGTCCCAGCCGGTGCCGACATATTCGGTGGCGAGCCAGTCGAGCAACTGGGGATGACTGGGCTGCTCCCCTTGCGAGCCGAAATCCTCTGCGGTTTTTACAATGCCGGTGCCAAAGCAGTATTGCCAGTAGCGGTTCACCGCCACCCGCGCCGTCAGCGGATTCTTCGGGTCCACCAGCCACTGTGCCAAAGCCAGGCGATTCGCCGGCGCCCCGGGCGGCAGCGGCGGCAGAAAGGCGGGAACGCCGGGAGCGACCTTTTCCCCAGGGTTGTCGTACTGGCCCCGCCCCAGGATGAACGTGTCCCGCGGCTTCTTCATCTCCGACATCACCATCACGCTGGTGATCGAGTCCTCGAGCTGGCTCTTCTGCTCCCGCAACTCGACCAGCTGCGCGTACAGCCGGCGATCCTTCTCCGGCGCCGCATATTTCAGGTAATACTCGCTCAGAGCGGCCTGGTGCTCGCCCTCCAGGCGCGTCGCCTTGGCCTCCGGGGTCTCGGCTTTTGCTTCCTCGCCGATTTCTGCTTCGGCGGGCGGCTTTTCCGGCTGCAGCGCGGCAATCTCCTGCGCAGGTTTTCCCGCCAGCGTCACCAGCACGGAGCGCACCGGCATGCGGATGGCCAAGGCTTCTGCCTCGTCGTCGTTCACTCCGCGGTTCGTCACTTCCCGGTTATAAATCCGCAGGTCGTCGAGCTCGCCCTCGAACGGCTTTCCGTTGGCCTTGTTGCCGATCTCGAGTGGGGCTGTGGTGCGGAAGCTGCCGCTTAAGTTGTCTTTGAGTACTTCCGTTGCCGCCGGCTTGCCGTTGACGTAAAACTTCACCCCCGACGCTTTGCCCGAGCCGTCGTAGTCCACCAGCAGGTGAGGGAACTTCGCCATCGGGTAGCGCTCCCTGGTGCGTACCTCGATCGCGTCGTCAGGCCATTTGGCGGCCACGCGAACGATGAAGTGATAGAGGCCTTTCTGCGGGCGGTTGTACGCCGGGTCGTCGATGGCGAGCTCGTAACCTTGCCAGTGTTCGGAGCTGTCGCGTTTTTGCACGAGCTTCATCGCGCTCGCGGGCGACGTCCGCGCCCAGAGCGCAAGGGCAAAGCGGTCGCCGCGGTCAAAGTCGCCGATGTTGCCGAAAGTCACCTGGGTTTCTCCGTTGAACTCCGCGGCCTTGCCCACCTTGCCTTCGTCGTACACCAACTCGCCGCGCACTGCCTTGCCGTCGTGGTGCTGGCCGGAGGCATCCGCCAAACCACCATCGAGCGGGTAGTAAGCGAGTAAGCCCTGAGACGACGGCTCGCCCATCCCCGCCAGCGCGGTCTTTTGCCAGTCGTTCCGCTCCGCCACGATGTCTTTCTCGGGCAGCCCAGCGAGGGTGCTGCTGATCCGGCCATTCACCTCATCAAGCTGATGCTGTTGCGCGGCGGTGGGCAGCGGCAGCACAGGGTCCGCATTGCCCAGGAAGCCGTCGAGGCCTCTTTCCGGAATGGTGTTGAAGTAGGCGACCATCTGGTAAAAATCCTTTTGCCGGATGGGATCGAACTTGTGGTCGTGGCAGCGGGCGCAGCCCATGGTAAGGCCCAGCCAGACGGTGGCGGTGGTGCTGGCGCGGTCGATGACGTACTCCGCGTGGTACTCCTGGGGAACGGCGCCGCCCTCGAAATTGATCATGTTATTGCGGTTGAAGCCGGTGGCGATCTTATCGTCGAGAGTGGCGTTGGGCAGCAGATCGCCCGCCAGTTGCTTGACGGTGAACTGGTC
>JBARKD010000129.1:0-6340 GCA_049800615.1 Acidobacteriaceae bacterium
GGTCATGCAGATGCCGAGCGGCATCCCCGAGGCGATGCCCTTGGCGATGCAAACCATGTCAGGCTGCACTCCGGAGTGTTCTACGGCCCACCATTTGCCGGTTCGCCCGGCTCCCGATTGGACTTCGTCGACCACCAGCAGGATGCCGTGCTTGTCACAAATGCGGCGCAGCTCCTGCATGAAGATATCGGGTGCAACCACATAGCCGCCTTCTCCCTGGATAGGCTCCACGAATATGGCGGCCACCTCCTCGGGAGGGAGCGTGGTTTTGAAAAGCTTTTCTTCGATGTAACGGGCGCAATCGAGGGCAAAGCGCTCCTCCTCCTCCGGGCCTCCACTGCAGCCGCGGTAGGCGTAGGGGTAGCGCACGTGCGTGACACCGGGAACCAGCGGTGAAAAGCGTCTTCTTTGCTGGGGCTTGGAGGCGGTGAGCGAAAGCGCTCCCATGGTGCGTCCATGGAAAGCTCCCAGGAAGGCAACGATTTGCTGCCGGCCAGTGTGATAGCGAGCCAGCTTCATCGCGCATTCGATGGCTTCCGCTCCCGAGTTTCCATAATAGAAACGGTGGGGACCCGGCATCGGTGCGACCGCGGACAGCCTCTCTGCCAGCGTGATCATGTGCTCGTAATAAAAGTCGGTACCGGAGATGTGGATGAGCTCCGCCGCCTGTTTCTGAATGGCGGCGACCACCTCGGGATGGCAGTGCCCGGTCGAAACCACGGCGATGCCGGCAGCAAAGTCAAGAAATTCGTTGCCGTCTACATCTTCAACGCGCACCCCGCGGCCGCGCTTGGCCACCATGGGGTAGGAACGGGTATAGCTGGGAGAGACATAGCGCTCATCTTCGGCGACGATAGCACTGGCTTTAGGACCAGGGAGCGGGCCAACTATTTTCGGGCCGTATTGGGCCCGGATTGCGCTGCTTTGCTGACCATTGTTTTGCATAGCTTCTCTGCTTTCTCGGCTGGATTGAAGACGATTCAATCGGCTGCGGCACGATCGGAGGACGGGCAGAGCTTCGGCGGGGAAAAGCTAGTCGCCGCCGAAGAGACTAGGTCGAGTGCCGGCGGGGCGCAGGCGCGGCAGGGGGCAGGATCCGGCAATCTGACGACGCGGTCTCTGATTTCTCATCCACATACTTGGACCCCTTGCAACCCTAGGGTACCACGGGGTCTATACAGGAGCGGCGGACGCGTGCCGTGACGCGACACCGAGATCAGTCCGTAACGGGAAGAGACTTTATTTCCGCTTCCAGCGGGCGCCGTCTTTGGAGTCCTCGATCACGATCCCCAGCGCCGAGAGTTCGTTGCGAATACCATCGGCGCGGGCGAAATTGCGGGTTCGTCGAGCGCGTTCCCGCTCGGCCATCATGGCGTCGATCTGTCCGTCAGAGATGGAGTATGCGGCCACCAGTTCGGGCGCAGCCTGATCCCCCCGGCCTTCCCCTTGGGCCCATTCGAGCGCCCGGCGTGATATCTCCGCGTCCCGATCCTCCAGGACGGCGAAGACTTCATCGAAGCGATGAAGAGCTTCCATGATGGCAGGAACGTTTCCGGCAAGAAGTTTACCCGAGTCGGCGGCGATATTTCCGGCGCGAACCAGATCAAAAATCGCTGCCTTGGCCGCCGAGGTATTCAAGTCATCGGACAACGCCGCGCAGTAATTCTGCTGCGCCTTGGCTGCGTGGCCTTCCAGTTCGGGATTTACTCCCCGCGGCCAGGCGCCTTCGCGAATTCTCTGCGCGAACGTGCGCACGCGGTCGATCGCGCTCGCCGATTCCACCAGGCCTTCGAGTGTGAAATTCAGCGGAGTGCGGTAGGGCACGGAAATCAGCAGAAAACGGATCGCAGAAGGCTTATAGCCCTTGAGCAACAAGTCCCGAAGAGTGAAGAAGTTGCCTTCGGATTTCGACATCTTCCGGCCGTCCACCAGCAGAAATCGCACATGCATCCAGTGGTGGGCCATGGTTTTTCCGGTAGCCGATTCCGACTGGGCAATCTCGTTCTCATGGTGAGGGAACATCAGGTCTTCCCCTCCGGCATGCATGTCGAAAGTCTCGCCCAGGTATCTCAGCGCCATGGCGGAGCACTCGATATGCCAGCCGGGCCGTCCCGAGCCGAGTGCTGTGTCCCAGTGGGTTTCTCCGGGCTTGGCCGCCTTCCAAAGGGCGAAGTCGCGAGCTGAATCCTTGTCGTATTCGTCCAGGTCAACGCGGGCGCCATCGGAAATGGCGGCAAAATCCTTTTTGGACAACTTGCCGTATTCGGGAAACCCGGCAATGCGGAAATACCAGGATCCGTCAGGTGCCTGGTAGGCGAGGTTTTTAGCAGCCAGGCGTTCGATCAGGGCCACCATTTGCGGAATGTTCTTCGTCGCTCGCGCTACCAGCTCCGGGTGTTCGCATCCAAGCGCGTCGAGATCCTGGAAAAACGCCTTCTCAAACTTGGCGGTGTATTCCCCAATGGGCAGGTGAGCGGCCGCCGCATTGCGGATGATCTTGTCGTCGACATCCGTTATGTTCATGACGTGGAAGATCTTGCGTCCCTGTTGTTTCCAGAATCGGCGGAGCACATCCAGTTGGAGAAAAGTCCGGAAGTTGCCGATGTGCCCGTAATCGTAGACGGTGGGCCCGCAAACATAAATGCGCAGCGCCTCGCCGTCGGATGGTTCGAGGTCTTCGACAGTATTGGAGAGAGTGTTGAAGAGGCGGATGGTCATCCAGGTGCGGGGCGATACCTGGTCCTCATGGTAACTTCTTAGGCCACTATCGTCTAGCGGAGCGTGGGCTGCAGCTCCGCTTTAGTGCAACAGACGCTGGACTTCGGCAATAGACTTCCCTTTCCAATGCCGGGTGAAGTTGTCGAGCGAACAGAGAGTTCGACTGCGCATGCGGTCGATGTCGAGCGTCCCGGCCAGATGGTCGATCTCGTGCTGCAAAATCCGGGCGTGCCAGCCGGAGGCGCGGATGACCTTCGGCTTGCCCTGGGCGTCGAAACACTCCACCTTGACTTTGCGGGCCCGCGCCACCACGGCAACAAGGCCGGGCAGGCTCAGACAGCCCTCGAAGAACTCGAGCTCGGGCGGCGACTCCAGGGTCAGCACGGGGTTGATGATGACCTCGAAGGCCACCGGCTTGCGTTCCCGGTCGGCCAGCATCTCCTTGGTTAGATCTTTCAGATATTCTTCGCGGTCTTCGATCACAGCAATCTGTAGCGGAATTCCGACCTGCGGCGCAGCCAGGCCAACCCCGGGCGCGTCACGCATGGTCTCCTGCATTGCCTGAATCAGTGTCTGTGTATCCGACTTTAGGATCTCCTCAGCCTGCAAAGGTCTTGCTTTGCTCCTGAGGACCGGGTCGCCGGTGCTGCGAATTTTCAGGATCATTTTTTCCCCAGGGCCAAGGATGCGTTGGCCGTCAGATCCAGCGGTGCGAACTCGCCCGCCTGGAATTTGGGCCATGCAGCGGCCGCGATCATGGCTGCGTTATCGGTAGAAAGGGCAAGCGTGGGAAACGCGATCGAAAGCCCGCGCCTGTCCGCTTCCTCGGTGAATCGCTGCCGCAGTTCGCGGTTTGCGGCAACTCCACCCGAAACCAGAATTTTTCTAGCCGCGAGTGATTCCGCGGCCTGAAAGGTTTTTCGTTTCAAGTTGTCAACCACCGTGCGCTGGAACGATGCGATCAGCCCAAGCGTCTTCACGTTGCAAAGGGGAAGGGCATCGGCAGGCTGGGCCTGGGGAAGAAGAGCCAGGCTGTTTCGCCGCTCCTCGATAGATGGATAGAGGTCATGGACCTGGACGTAACGAAGCACCGCCGTTTTGAGCCCGCTGAAGGAAAAGGCAAAACGGGCCGGCGGAGAATCCGGGCGATGAGCCTTTGCTTTCACCTGGCTCATGGAAAACGCGACGGAGAGCGGATCTCCGTGAACGGCCAGGGCGTCGATCCAGGGACCGCCAGGATAGCCAAGTCCCAGCAACTTGGCCACTTTATCGAAGGCCTCGCCGGCGGCGTCGTCCACGGTAGCGCCAACGTTTTTGTAGCTTTCCCCATCCAGTAGATAGAGATGGGTGTGGCCGCCGGAAACGACCAGCGCCAAAGTGCGGTGGTCAGGCTCCAGGGTTTGGTTTTGCGCTAACAGAACGGCGTGGATGTGACCTTCCAGATGGTTTACCGCGATGAGGGGCTTTTCCAGGGAAAAGGCGAGCGCTTTGGCGTAGGCCACGCCGACCAGCAGGGCGCCGGCTAACCCGGGGCCTTCGGTCACGGCGATTGCATCGAGATCGGGGAACGTCAGACCGGCCTTCGCCATGGCACAACGCACGACAAGCACGATGTTGCGCAGGTGTTCGCGCGAGGCGAGCTCGGGAACCACTCCCCCGTAAGGAGCGTGGATGGCGATTTGCGAAGCAACAATGCTGGATCGTATGTGGCGTCCGCGTTCCACGACGGAGGCTGCGGTCTCGTCGCAGGAGCTCTCGATGGCCAGAATCAGGCCGTTGGATTGACTCACTTTTCTATAGTAGTAGCAATGGCAGGCAATGAATCACACATGGCGGCGGCGGCGATCGTCGCGCGCCTGCGCAGCGGCGGTTATCAGGCGTACCTCGTTGGTGGTTGCGTGCGCGATTTGCTGTTGGGCCGTTCCCCTGAAGACTTCGACGTCGCCACCAGCGCCCTGCCGGATCAGGTGCTCTCTCTGTTCGAGAAGACCTTTGGGGTAGGGGCGCATTTCGGAGTGGTTCTGGTTTGCAGCGGAGAGATTGTGACCGAAGTCGCGACTTTCCGCAGCGATGGCGTCTATTCGGACGGCAGGCATCCGGATGCGGTTCGCTTTTCCAACACCCCGGAAGAAGATGTGAAGCGCAGGGATTTCACCATCAACGGGATGATGCTGGACCCCGCCAACAATGCGGTGCTGGATTGGGTGGGTGGCAGGCAAGACCTGAATGCCGGGGTGATTCGCGCAATCGGAGAACCCGTCGAGCGCTTTACAGAAGACAAGTTGCGCATGTTGCGGGCAGTTCGTTTTGCCGCGCGCTTCATGTTTTCCCTGGAAGCTGCGACCGCCGAGGCTATCCAAGGGCTGGCTTCAGAGGTAAGGCAGGTTAGCCGCGAACGCGTGCGGGATGAATTGACCCGCATGCTTACCGAGGGACACGCGCGGCGTGCCTTTGAATTGCTGGACGCGCATGGACTTTTGCAACAGGTTCTGCCGGAAGTCGTCAGGTTGAAAGGAGTGGAACAGCCGCCGCAATACCATCCGGAAGGCGACGTCTGGGTCCACACGCTGCTGTTGCTGCAAGACTTGCCTGCCGGTTGTCCGGTGGCCCTGGCCTGGGCGGCTTTGCTGCACGATATCGGCAAGCCGGCCACGTTTCGCGTGGCGCCCGATCGCATACGTTTCGATGGGCATGTAGAGGCGGGGATTCGCATCGCGGAAGAGATCTGCCGCCGTCTTCGCTTCCCCAACCACGAGACGGAGCAGATTCTGTCGCTCATCGCCAACCACATGCGCTTTGCCGATGTGCGCAAAATGAAAGAGTCGACCTTGAAGCGGTTCTTCCGCCTGCGGCGCTTCGATGAGCACCTGGCGTTGCATCGGCTCGATTGTCTCGCGAGTCACGGCTCTCTCGAGCTCTACGAATTTGCCCGGCAGCGTTTTGCGAGCTTACCCCAGCAAGAGGTTCGGCCGCCCCTTTTGCTGACAGGCAAGGACTTGATCCAGGCCGGTTATCCCCCTGGGCCGCAGTTTTCAAAGATGTTGGCAATGGCAGAGGACGCGCAGCTCGAAGGGCTGATAAGTACCCCTGAGCAGGCACTGGCCTTGGTCGAGGAACACTGGCCACGGGCGTAAGCTTGAAAAACTGCAGGTCTCTCCACCTTGCTACCCCGGATTTCCTGTTGAGGTTAGCGGCGTTGGCGAGCTTCATGCGCCTTTCTTTAACGCGACTAGCCCTATCCCCGGCGATCTCGTCGGGGGTAGGGAGAACCGCAGGTTTGCCTCGTGGAAAAACAGCTCTCCCCTGCCCACAGCTTTGTCGTCTCGACCGAAGCGAAGCGAAGTGGAGAGACCTGCGGTTTGCTTCGTGGAAAAGCAGCTCTCCCCTACCCACAGCTTTGTCATCTCGACCGAAGCGAAGCGAAGTGGAGAGACCTGCGGTTTGCTTCGTGGAAAAACAGCTCTCCCCTGCCCACAGCTTTGTCGTCTCGACCGAAGCAAAGCGAAGTGGAGAGACCTGCAGTTTCCTTCCTGGAAAAACAGCTTTCCCCTGCCCACAGCTTTGTCATCTCGACCGAAGCGAAGCGAAGTGGAGAGACCTGCGGTTTGCTTCGTGGAAAAAC
>JBARKD010000130.1:0-2864 GCA_049800615.1 Acidobacteriaceae bacterium
AGTTATGGGGGCGGGAATTAAAAGATTTGGCCACCTTGTAGAATTTAAACGACTTAGATCTAAGCCTTGGCCACCTTGTACAAAATAAACAACTTAGATTCTTCCGAAGGGGCGCTGTGAGCGCAAAACCACGATTTTGCTTTGATCACGAAACGTCGCCCGATTGTTTTCACGGCAAGGCTGGGCGGGTCGAACAAACCGCAGATCTCTCCACTTCGGTCGAGACGACAATTTTGTGGGTGATTAGGAAAACTGCAGATTCCTCGGCTTCGCTCGGAATGACAAAGGGGAGGCTTGCTTCTCAATCTGAGAGCAGCGGTTGGATGGCCACTGCCCGGATTTCCTGTTGAGACTCGTGGCGTTGGCGCATGGACTTGGTTGTTTTCCGTCCCCAAACTCCGATCCTCTCGACCAGTCGAACGATCCGGCGATTTATCCCTCCCTGCGCTTTTTCTGTTGGTGCCCGGGCCATCTTCTGTCTATGCTCCCGTATGATCACTCGATCGCTGGCCCTCCTTCTTGCCGTTTTTGCGGGTGCAAGCGCGCATGCGGCCGGTATCCCCATCAAGGTAGTCATCGTTGCGCTCTATGAAAGCGATAGCACGCCGGGCGAGTTCCATCATTGGGTCGAACGCGATCACCTCGACCACGTCTACCCTTTTCCCCAGGGATTCCACGACCTGCGCACAAATGATCAAGGCGTCCTGGGTATCCTGACGGGCGTGGGAACGGCCAGGGCAGCCGCCTCCATCATGGCCCTGGGGCTTGATCCTCGCTTCGATCTCACCAAGGCTTATTGGCTGGTCGCCGGCATCGCCGGCGGCGATCCCCAGGATGCATCCCTTGGCTCAGCGGTGTGGGCGCAATGGGTGGTTGATGGTGACCTGGCCTTTGAAGTCGATGCCCGCGAGATTCCTCCGCAATGGAGCACGGGTTACGTTCCCCTGGGCAAGAAGGTGCCCTACGAGCAACCGCGCAGCGGCGAAATGACCGCCGTCTTCCATCTCAACCCGGCCCTGCAGGTCTGGGCCTACGAGCAAACCAAGGCCGTCAAGCTCGACGATTCACCGGAACTGCAGTCGGCTCGCTCCCACTTTGCAGGAGCCAATGCTCATCGTCCTCCCTTCGTGCTGAAGGGAGACGTGCTCGCGTCCTCAACCTTCTGGCATGGCAAGCGCCTCGACCAGTGGGCCAACGACTGGGTCAACTATCAGACCGATTCCAAAGGCAATTTTGTTACCTCCTCCATGGAAGACAGCGGCATCCTGCAGTCGCTCAGCTTCCTTCACCAAGCGGGACGCGTCGATCTCGACCGCGTCATGGTTCTGCGCACGGTCAGCAACTACGATCAGCCGGCCACAGGATCCACCGCCGCCGAAAGCCTGGCCGCCAATGCAGAGCACCGTTACAGTGCTTATTTTCCGGCGCTCGAGGCTGCCTATCGTGTGGGCAACGCTGTCGTCTCCAACATTGTTACAAATTGGGACAGGTACCGGGATCAGATACCCGGCACGCAAGCAGGGAACCAACCATGAGCGCGACTATACCGGAGCCAAACGCCGGCCCGGAGCGAAACGCCGGCCCGGAGCGAAACGCCGGAATGCTTAGTTACTTCGACCGCAAGTTCGGCATCCAGGAGCGGGGATCGACGTGGCGGACCGAGATTCTCGCCGGCGCCACCACTTTCCTGACGATGGCGTACATCGTGTTCGTGAATCCGAACATACTGCGCGAGGCGGGGATGCCGGTCGCAGCGGTGGCCGCCGCCACGTGTTTGTCCGCCGCCATTGGCTGTATCCTGATGGGCGTCATTGCCAACTATCCCATCGCCTTGGCGCCTGGCATGGGGCTCAATGCCTACTTTGCCTTCACCGTGGTCAACCAGATGGGAGTTCCCTGGCAAACCGCCCTGGGCTGCGTTCTGATTTCCGGCTGCGTCTTCCTGCTGTTGACCGCGGCCGGCATTCGCCAATTGATCGTCAATGCCATACCTCGTGAGCTCTTTGCGGCGGTAGCCGCGGGTGTGGGCCTGTTCATCGCATTTATCGGCCTGCGCGACGCGGGCATCATTGTCCCCAATGCTTCGACCGTCGTGGCCATGGGCAACTTGCGCGCACCGCAGACCGCGCTCGCCTGCGTCTGCTTGCTAGCCATTGCCGTGATGCAAGCCTGGGGAGTGCGCATTGCCATGCTGCTGGGCATTATCGGCGCGACGGTTGCCGGCTTCGCCTTGGGCGTCGTCAAGTGGCAGCCGGCCCATTATCGCCTGGAGGATCTCACCGCCACCGCGTTCCAGCTCAATATCCGCGGCGCGCTGCATGTTGGCGGAAATTTCGGTCTCGGTTCGGGGCTTCTCGAAGTGCTTTTCGTCTTTCTCTTTGTCGATCTGTTCGACAACGTCGGAACTCTGGTCGCGGTTACCAAAAAGGCGGGACTCGTCAACGCTGATGGAGAAATCCCACGCCTCAACCGCATTCTGTTCGCGGACGCCATCGCCACCATCATCGGTTCCATGGCAGGCACGAGCACGGTTGTCAGCTACATCGAGAGCGCAGCCGGGGTCGCGGTGGGGGGCAGGACGGGCGTGGCGGCCATCGTCACCGGACTATTGTTCCTTATGGCGCTCTTTGTCGCCCCCCTGGTGGCTACCATCCCGACCGCGGCGACGGCTCCGGCTTTGATCCTGGTTGGCGCATTGATGATCTCGGCCGTAACTGAAATTGAATGGGCGGACCCTATGGTGTCTGTGCCCGCATTTCTCACCTTGATCACCATCCCACTTACTTTTTCCATTGCCAATGGCCTTGCCTTCGGCATAACCGCCTTCGCTGTCTTGCGCTTGCTGCGCGGGCGGGCAACCCGAA
>JBARKD010000131.1:0-3527 GCA_049800615.1 Acidobacteriaceae bacterium
CCGTTGGCCATGAGTGCCGCCCTGCGCGAACACATTGTGGAGTGGGGCGCATTTGTCTGCTTTCTGTTTCTGCTCTGCGGGGCCGGCCGGCTCGCCCGATTTAATATCGGCGCGAATCTTCTGCCCAGCAATCCAGGTCGTTCGGACCGCAAATATTTTGTCGGCATGCCGATTCCGGCTGCAGCCGGCGTGATCGCAGCTGTCGTGCATTTCTTCCTGGGAACACCAGTGCCCAATTGGCGAGTCGCGATCATGTGGATGCTGCTGGTTTTCCTGGTTGGGCTTCTTATGGTCAGCACCTGGCGTTTCTGGAGTGGAAAAGAAATCAACCTGACCGATCGTCATCCTTTTCAAAGCATCGTAGTTCTGGGGCTCACGATCTACGCCACGGTGGCTTTTTCGCGGTACGTTTTGTTGGGGATGGCATTTCTCTATATGTTCTCCGGAATCTTCGCCCGGGCGGCATATTCGTGGCAACGCCGCCATCGGCGGCTCATGGCCGCGGACAAGAGCTCTTTGGCCGAGGGCCCTGCGCATCCCCACCCTCAACCGCCAGTGAATCGTTAAGCATCTGTCCGCCTCACGAGGGGCAAAAGTGAGTCAGTCGAATCAATGAGCACAAATAATCGTATTGCGATTGTGGGCGCGTCCACCATTCGCGGCAAACAACTCAATGAAACGCTCGCTGAGTCGAGTTTTATGAGCTCGGAATTCCAATTGATGGATGACCAGCAGGCCTTAGGGCAGTTGGAAGCCGTGGGAGACGAGATCACATTTATCCAGCCCATTTCGGCGGAGTCCTTTGAGGGGGTGGATTTCACCTTTTTCACGGGACCCGCCGAGTTGACGTTGCGGCATTGGCAAACGGCGCAGAAAGCCGGTTCCAGCATCGTGGATCTTTCCGCTGCGCTGGAGGGGGAAGCCGGAGTGTTGGTGTACGCTCCCTGGATCGCGGAGGTGTTGGGAGAAAGCGCGGCCTCGCCCGCACCCAATTTGCATACACCCGCTGTGGTGCCGGCCCATCCCGCGGCCTTAGCCCTGGCGCTACTTATGGAGGGTCTGCAACACGCCGGCGCCATCCGGCAGGTTTCGGCAACCGTAATGGAGCCGGCGTCGGAATATGGCAGGGCAGCACTCGATGAACTGCATCAGCAGACGATATCGCTGCTTTCGTTTCAGAGCATCCCCACCCAGCTGTACGACATTCAGGCCGCCTTCAATACCTTAGGCGCTTTCGGGGAGTCGGCAAAAATCAACCTGTCGGAAAGTGAAGCGCGCATGCGGCGTCATTATGCGCTTCTGTCAGGCGGCCGGCTGCCCGAGCTCTCCCTGCAGCTCATCCACGTGCCGGTTTTCCATGGTCATACTTTCTCGATTGCGGTGGAGTACGAACGGCCGGTAACCCTGGAGCAGGTTGAGACGAGCCTCTCCGCGCCCCACCTGGAAGTGGTGGAGACCGATGCCGATGCGCCTGGCAACCTCCGCTCTGTTGGGGACAAGGCTGTCTCGGTGCGGGTACGCCTTGATGAACCCGTGGTTGCGCCGTCCCGTCACTTGTGGCTTTGGGCTTCCGCCGACAATCTCGAGCTTTCGGTGTTGAATGCGGTGGAATGTGCGCAGGAACTCCGCAAACTACGGCCGCAGGGGCAGGTGCAGTAGGGGGACAAATGATTCACTGTCCAGCGAGGATCGCGCTGGTTGCGCTGTTCCTGCTGGCGGTTTCGACGCAGGCCTGGTCGCAAGCGCCGCCGGCGATGGACGAGGCGGTACCGCCGGCATCGGATAACTATCCGTTAGGACCCGACTCGCAGCCGCACTCCTCGGTTGCGGCGGGGAAGACTTTCCAATTCCAGCTGACGGACTCACGTATCTTTCCCGGGACCATGCGGACCATCACCGTGTACATACCAGATGCCTATCACGGAGACAAAGCGGCGTGTGTGTATGTTGGTTTTGACGGACTTGGCTTTAACGCCGCGACGGTATTTGACAATCTGATCGCGGAGCATGCGATGCCGGTGACCATCGGGATCGGGATTGCTCCAGGAGACGTACCTTCGAGCCGCGCGCCGGAGAATCCGCGATTTGACCGCAGCCTGGAATTCGACAGCCTGAATGACCGCTTGGCCCGCTTCGTGCTGGACGAAGTATTGCCGGCGGTTGCGCGGCGCCAGACTCCCGACGGAAAGCCGATCCTGCTTTCGACCAGCCCCAACGACAGAGCCATAGGGGGCGGCAGCACTGGCGCTATTGCCGCCTTCACCGTAGCGTGGGAGCGGCCGGATGCCTTCCGGCGTGTCTTTAGCGCGATAGGTACCTACGTGGGCATGCGCGGGGGAGAACAATATTACGTTCAGGTGCGCAAGACAGAGCCCAAGCCGCTGCGCATCTTTATGCAGGATGGGGTGCACGATGAATGGCCCGGTGGGCCGGAGATGGGCGACTGGTGGATGTCAAACCAGACCATGAATCGCGCGCTCGAGTTTGCCGGCTATGATGTTCGCCACGTTTGGGGCGCGGGGACGCACAACGGCAGCCAGGCGTCCTCGGTGTTTCCGGACGCGATGCGCTGGCTGTGGAGAGATTGGCCCGCGCCGATTCACGCCGGGGTCCCTGGCAATCCCGTGCTGCAGGCGATCCTGCAGCCGGGAGAAGATTGGCAGGAGTCGGGGGAAGACTGCACATTGCTGCTGGCTGCGAACCCTCAAGGACAAATTCATTGCGGCCAACCGGGCGGGGCCGCGCTTGCCTTTGCCGCCGATGGCGCGCTCTATCAGGCTCCGGCGTCGGGGGGCATACAAGTGAGCGGCCGTTCCGTGGCCTTGGGCGCGGACCTCCATGTGCGCAATTTCACTGTGCGCAATAACGGCGACGTTTATGCCGTTACGGGCGCCGAGCTATGGCTCATCCGGGCTACAGGTGAAAAGGTAAAGCTGGATGAGGGGTTGAAGGGGGCAGCCGGGTTGGCGTTTTCCCCAGACGGACTGTGGTTGTTTGTCTCACAAAGTCTTTCCCGAACGGGCTTGAGCTATCGAGTTCGATTGGATGGGACTTTGGATGGTAAAGCGCCTTTCTACGACTTCGATGTTCCCGCGTGGGCGGACGATAGCGGGGCAGCCGGGATCAGCATGGATCGTGACGGGCGCGCTTATGTTGCCACACGGATGGGGGTCCAGGTATTTGATCGCAACGGGCGGGTCGGCGCGATTCTTCCTTTGCCAGGGAATGCAGGGGTGACGAGCATCGGTTTTGGGGGACGGGATTTTGATACGCTTTATGTTGCAGCAGGTGGGAAAGTGTATCGAAGAAAGCTACATATTCAGGGAGCACCAGCCTGGGCGGCTCCTTTCAAATTGCCGCCCTGGGGCGCGGGATAGGGGCGGTGAAACTGCAGATCTCTCCACTTCGGTCGAGATGACAAATTTGTGGGCAGGGAAAAGCTGTTTTTCCATGAAGCAAACCGCAGATCTCTCCACTTCGCTACGCTTCGGTCGAGATGACAAATCTGTGGGTAGGGGAGAGCTGCT
>JBARKD010000132.1:0-9402 GCA_049800615.1 Acidobacteriaceae bacterium
AAAATCGGGATCGAGCAAGAGAGACGTGAAGCAGGGGCTAAAGCCCAACGTATTCTGAATCATTTACGGCCCGACTGAAGTCGGGCCCTGATACAAAAACCGCGTTTTTTCCGCAGCCTGTAAAGCCGGTCGTCATTGATTGATTTGACGGCGGGGCTGAAGCCCCGCCCCTTCAACTTCACCTCGATCCGTCTCTTTCATGGAAAAACAACTTTCGCCTACCCCACAAAATTGTCGTCCCGACCGAAGCGTAGCGAGTGGAGGGACCTGCTGTCTCCTCAACCAGTAATAGAGCTTTATGGAACCATCGGTTGGCTCGCAGACTCTGATAGCCCCGCCCCTTCGAAGCTTAGGCTCACACGGAAAAAAACTGTTCTACATCACCGATGTTCCGGGTTACCCGGTAGGGGGGCAGGCTTTCCAAAAAGACCTTGCCGTAGCGCTGGCGCTCCAGGCGCGGATCCAGCATCACCAGAACCCCGCGATCTTCCAGGGACCGGATCAGCCTGCCAAAACCTTGCTTCAGCGTAATTACGGCGGATGGCACCTGGTAGTCGAAGAAGGGATTCGCGCCCTCAGCTTCTACAGCTTTCATGCGTGCGGAGACCACCGGGTCGCTAGGCACGGCGAACGGCAACCGGTCGACAATCACGCAGCTTAGTGCTTCGCCCTGCACATCCACTCCCTGCCAAAACGAAGAGGTTCCGAAGAGAACAGCGTTAGGCGTGTTGCGAAACTCTTCCAACAGAGCTTTACGGGGCGCGGTTCCCTGCAGGAGACACGGATAATCCAGTTCCGGTAGCAGGCGTTCATAGACATCCCGCATCTGCTGGTAACTGGTGAAGAGACAAAAGGCACGCCCGCGGGTGATGTCGAGCACGCGGTGGATGTTGCGCGCGGCCTGCACCACAAAGCCGGGCTCACGCGGATCAGGCATTCCAGGAGGCAAATACAACAGCGCCTGTTCTTCGTAACGGAAATGAGAGGGCACCACCAGCTCGCGCGCATCGCGCAGGCCGAGCCGCTTTCTCAAGTGAGCAAATTCACCCTGTACGGTCATCGTCGCCGAGGTCAGAACCACGCTGGGATATTGCTCGAAGAGCAGTTCGGAAAGCAGAGCGGAGACGTCAATGGGCGTGCCCTGCAGATATACATTGCGGCTTCGGCGCTCGATCCAAAAAACAGTGTTGGTGCTTTCCGCCTCCATCAGAAAACGGAGATGTTCGCGAATGTCGGCTACCCGCTTCTTCAGGCCCTGGGATTCATCCACCCCGCGCAGCCTCTCAAGCTCACCCTCGAGCCGATGCAAAGCGTTCATCACCGCCAGGTAGACGTCACCCTGTTCTTCGAGAAATTGCTCCCGCCCCTCGAAAGGCATCCGGCCCTCTGCCTGAGAACTGCCTCGCGGCAGGGCGGCAAAAAACATGCGCGCTCGTTCGCGCAAGGTTTCTCCACACCCCTTCAAAGCGGTGGAGTGTGCTTGCCGGGCACGCAGCAGCGTTTCCAGATCCCGCACCAGCTCTTCCAGTCGCACGTTGCTCAGGGTGATCCCGAAGTAGCTCGAGGCGACGTCTTCGAGCTCATGGGCCTCGTCAAAGATGACGGCCGCCGCTTCCGGGAGAACGCCCGCGTCGGGCGCTGCCCTGGCTTGCTGCTTGATCGCCAGGTCGGCAAAAAAAAGATGGTGGTTGACGATGACGATATCGCTTTCCAGGGCCCGCCGGCGCATCTCGGTGATGAAACACCGTTCATAATTGGGACAAGACTGTCCCAGACACGCTTCGCTGCGCGCGTCCACCTTGTTCCAAAGCTGGCTCGATTCCGGCAGAGCGTCGATCTCCACCCGATCGCCGGTTTCGGTGGTTTTCTCCCAAGCGGCGATCTGCTGGTACTGGTCGATTTCCTCCAGCCCGTTCAAGATCGGCTGGTCGCGCAAGGCGTACAACTTGTGACGGCAGAGGTAGTTCGCGCGGCCCTTCATGTAGCAAACGCGCAGCGGTCCGAGCAACGACTCGAGGAACGGTACGTCGCGAAAAAATAGCTGCTCCTGCAGATTCTTTGTTCCGGTGGAGATGATGATCCGTTGGCCGGTACGCAGAGCCGGGAGCAGATAGGCCAGGGTTTTGCCCGTTCCCGTGCCTGCTTCGACGATCAGATGCTTCCCCTCCTCGAGACTCCGCTCCACGGCGCGGGCCATATCCAACTGACCGCGCCGGAATTCATAGGGCAGAGCAGAGCGCGAGAGCATTCCTCCGGGGGCAAAGAAGTCGTGCAGGGAGGGTAAGGACTGACTGGAAATGGCGGCAGTGGACAAAGGCGAACCCGATCAAAATCTAAGTCTACCGTTATATGAAAGACTAAAAGCGATCATGAAGCCAATTAAGGGAACCAAGGGGAGAAAGCCAAAACCGCACTCGCTTCGCGGCAAGCGCGAGGCGGTCGCGAAAGCCGCACGCCGGCCCACGCCAGCCACGCGGGGCGAGCATTCCCGGGCCGAGGTCAAACGAGCCGGAGCGGCCAAGGCCTCTGCCCAAGACAGCGCAGCCGCGCGGGCGAAGAGGGGCCTCAAGAGGCCGCCGCGCGCGAGCATGCCGATGTCGCGCATTGACGCCGAGTCACCCGCCGCCTCAGTGGCAGCCATCCCGCCGCCTCGACTCAGCCAAAGCGAAGCGCAGAACTGGCCGGTGCTGGCAATTGTCGGCCGGCCAAATGTGGGGAAATCTACCCTCTTTAATCGTGTCACCGAGTCACGCCGGTCGATCGTGGGCGATGAACCCGGGATCACCCGTGACCGCATCTACGGTGAAATCGAATGGGCCGGGCAGCATGCGCGGGTGGTCGACACGGGCGGGATTGTTCCCGACGACCCCGAGCTGATCCCATCCGAGATCTTTCTCCAGGCCAAGGCCGCCCTGGTCGAGGCGGGCGTCATCGTCATGGTTGTCGACGGCCGCAGCGCTCTGGCCGCTCCCGATTACGACCTGGCCCGCATCCTGCTGCGCGGCGGCAAGCCGCTGATGCTAGCCGTCAACAAAATCGATACCGCCGGCCTGGAAGCTAACATCGCGGAATACCAACGTTTGGGCATTCGCGAAATATTTCCCATTTCCGCTGAGAATGGGTCGGGCATCGGCGACCTGCTGGATGATGTTTTCGCAACCTTTTCCCGGGCTGGAAATACAACCACCGCAGCGGTCGAAGCGGAAATCCTGGAAGAAGCAGATGAAACGCACCATCGGACCCACGGTGAGTTCCAGCAAGAGGAAACGTCGATCGCCATCATTGGCCGCCCCAACGTGGGGAAGAGCACGCTGCTCAACGTCCTCACCCAGTCTTCCCGGGCGATTGTTTCACCCATTCCCGGCACCACCCGCGATGCGGTCGATGAGGTGATCGAGTATGACGGCGGCAGGCTGCGCTTCATCGACACCGCAGGAATCCGGCGTAAAGGCAAGACCCGGATGATGGCGGAGAAGTTGTCCGTTGTCATGGCGCGACGCCACCTCGAGGCGGCCGATGTCGCGCTGCTGGTGATCGACGCCACGGAGGGAGTTACTTCCTCGGACGCCACCATCGGTGGCTACGCGCACGAGAGCGGCCGTTCCGTGATTCTGGTTGTGAATAAGTGGGACCTGGTGACCACCGGGCGAACGGATGGCCAGCCGTGGGCCGACAAGGAAATCTTCGAAAAGCAACTGCGCCAGGTGCTGAAGTACCTGGCCTATGCGCCGTTGGTCTTTATCTCGGCGGCTGAGGGCAAAAACATACACACGGTGCTGAAGCTGGTGAAAGAAGTGGCCGCCGAGCGGCGGAAGCGCGTTTCGACCGGGCAGATGAATCGTTTCCTGGAGAAAGTCGACTTTGAGCGAGCCACCGTACCCGCAGCGAATCAAGCCCGAATTCTGTACATGACGCAGGCCGCCGTCGCTCCGCCCACCTTCATTCTCTTCACCAACAGGCAGGTCAAGCTGCACTTTGCCTTTCAGCGTTTCCTGGAAAACCAGATTCGGGCCGCTTTTGGTTTTCGCGGTTCACCGATTTGGTTCAAGGTGCGGGCTCGCGATAGCTAGTGCATCTTTCTTGTTATTCCCCGGGTTGCTTATTCATGCGATCTTCGGTGAATTCGCAAATCACGTTCATAAAAAATGAGCGGGCAGGAGTCGGGGCTATGTGGAATTCAATCGGTACGTGGTTCTGTATTATGGGCTTGATTGTCGGGCCGTTTTCTGTCGGAGTTGTTTTTGAAGAGAAGCTGCAAAAGGCAAATCGTGAGTTAGGCTCGCGTCTGCTGCGCAGATACTAGGCTTTTCCCTTCCTCAAGTTCTCCCGGCCCTTCATCGCCGCAAGCGGACGAACCCTCCGAAGACTGCCTAACAGGCCCGTATGGCTTGATTCGTGGCGTGTCTCAGAGAAAGCGTTACTGATTGAGACGGAGTTGGGGAAGGAAACAGCAGGTCCCTCCACTACGCTACGCTCCGGTCGGGATGACAATTCTGTGGGTGATTAGGAAAACTGCAGATCCCTTGGCTGCGCTCAAGGATGACGCTTTGTCTAGGGGTGGAGAAAAACCCCCTCAGTGGCTGAAGCCGCCTTCTTGTTCGATTCAACGGCGGGGCTGAAGCCCCGCCCCTTCAGGCCAAAAAGTCACAGGCTCTCAGGATGACAAAGGGGAGGCTTGTGGCTCTGGCTGAGGCCGAACAGGACCCGAGGCTTCCGTGGTGGAAACTGGCCCAGGACACGCAGCGGAGCGAGTTGTAAACTGAAGATTCCACGATGCCTTCTATTCGCCTCGCAACCGCCGCCGATATCCCGCTTATTCTTTACCTGATTCGCGCCCTGGCCGAGTATGAGCGCGAGCCCGATGCAGTCCAGACCACGGAAGCGGACCTGCTGCGCGACGGCTTCGGAGCTCAGCCATGTTTTGAGTGCCTGATCGCCGAAAATGAACAGGACAAGGCCGTGGGGTTCGCACTCTACTTTTATAATTACTCGACCTGGCGCGGCCGCCAGGGCATCCACCTGGAAGACTTGTTTGTGCTGCCTGAATTCCGCGGCCAGGGCATCGGCAAAGCGCTTCTGGCCAGAGTGGGCGCGCGCGCGGCGGAGCAGGGTTGCGTGCGGCTGCAATGGGACGTCCTCGCCTGGAACCAGACCGCGATTGACTTTTACCAAAGCCTGGGAGCCCGTTTCCTGGACGAATGGCGCATTATGCGGATGAGCGATGAGGGGATCCACGGCTTGGCGAATTTGGCGAGGGAAACGGAGCCGGCCCATTGAACAGAGAAGGCGGACGCCGTATCCGAGTGATCGGCGGCGGATTGGCTGGACCGGAGGCGGCGCTGACGGCGGCGCGCCACGGCTGCGAAGTTGACCTGTACGAGATGAGATCCGTGGCAGGCGGGGTCTTGCGCTCCACGCCGGCACATCAGACGGCCGATTTTGCCGAGCTGGTATGTTCCAACTCGCTCAAATCCGAGTCGGAAAACAGCGCTCCCTGGTTGCTCAAGCAGGAAATGCGGCGCGCCGGGAGTGCCCTGCTGGCCTGCGCAGATCGTAGCGCGGTGCCAGCCGGCCATGCCCTCGCCGTCGACCGGGTCGAATTCTCTCGCCTGGTAGCAAGCGCCATCGAACAGGAAAGCCGCATCACCGTGCATCGAGAAGAGGTCACCACGCTTGACTCGAACCTGTTCACTATTGTCGCCAGCGGTCCCCTGACGTCGGCGCCTTTGTGCGCCGAGCTTGGCCGGCTCACGGGCAGCGGCCAGCTTGCCTTTTATGACTCCATCAGCCCCATCGTGGAAGCCGATTCCATCGATATGGAGCGGGTATACTTCGCCGCCCGCTGGGATAAGGGCAGCGCCGACTACATCAATTGCCCCATGTCGAAGGAGGAGTACGACCGCTTCTACGACGCCCTGATTTCGGCGGAGGCCGTGGAAAGCCGTGAATGGGAGAAACTCGAATATTTCGAAGCCTGCCTGCCCATGGAAGAGCTGGCCCGGCGCGGACGGGATACGCTGCGCTTCGGACCCATGAAGCCGGTCGGACTGCGTGATCCACGCACCGGCAAGGTGCCCTGGGCCGTGGTTCAGTTGCGCAGTGAGAATCTGCGGGCCGACTCCTACAACCTGGTTGGGTTGCAAAACCATCTAAGGTTCGGTGAGCAGGCACGGATTCTGCGCCTGATTCCCGGCCTCGGAAGGGCTAAATTTTTGCGATTTGGCCAGATTCATCGCAACACGTACGTCAATTCGCCTCGCGTGCTCACCGAGACGCTTGCGCTTCGCGAGTACCCAGGCATCTTCATCGCCGGACAACTCTCCGGGGTGGAGGGCTACACCGAGTCCATCGCCAGCGGGATGCTTGCCGGTCTGTACGCCGCGCAGTGCGCGCTGGGTGAGCCAGTCTCGCCTGTTCCTCGAGGAACCGCCCTCGGTTCGTTGGTGCACTACATCACTCATGCCGAAGCAAAGCATTTCCAACCCGCTAACATCACCTTCGATTTGCTGCCGCCTCTGGCGGAAGAACTGCGTAAGCAGGTCCGCGATAAGAAGGAGCGGCACCGCCTGGTTTGCGAAGGGGCGCTGTCGCTATTTGACGCCTGGTGGCAGCAGCAGACCGTTCCGGCCCCCGCCTGACCGCTCTTTTTCGCCCATTCAGGCGGAAAATACATCTAACCAACGCAGCCGGCCGGTTTGCCCCGGCCTTGAATTGTTTGGGCCTTCCATTTAACGTGGTCGTGCTATACGGGCGAGTTGCCCGTTGCCCGCTCCGAGGAGATTGATGATGCGTACGAAACTTACTCTATGGCTCGCTGCTGTCCTGTTTGTTCTGGTCCCAGCTTTGGCGCGAGCGCAGGACACGGCAAAGATTCACGGGCATGCCCAGGATCCGGCCAACGCCCCGATTGCAAATGGCAAGGTGACACTAACAAAGGACGGCAAAACACCCCTCTACACTTTTCCTACCGATGCCAATGGCGATTACAAAGGCGAAGGTATCAAGCCGGACGAATATTACGTCATGCTTTTTGCCACTGCTGATAAGGCGGTAGACCGGACAGACAACCCGGTAAAGTTTGCCGCCGGCCAGGACACGCAGCAGGACTTCGATCTGAGCCGTCCCGACTATGTGAACAAGCTGCCTCCAGAACAGAGGAAGGCCCTTGAAGAGGCGAAGAAGAAGAATGCCGAAATCATGAAAGAGAACTCCAACGTTGGCAAGCTCAACGACCTGCTCAAGCAGGCCCGGGCCGACAACCAGGCCAAGAAATATGACGACGCCGCTACGGCTATGCAGCAGGCAACGACCCTCAAACCGGATGCTCCCGTGTTGTGGCTGGAGTACGGTATCGCCCAGACTGGGCAGAAGAAGTATGACGATGCCGCGACATCGCTGAAAAAGGCGCTGGATCTCGACACCAATGCAAAGAAGCCAAATCCGGAGGTGGAAGCAGCGGCCGATAACGCGTTGGGCGAGGTCTACGCCAGCACCAACAAGGTTCCGGATGCCACGACGGCCTATGACGCCGCCGCCAAGCTCCAGCCCTCGAACGCAGGGATGTATTACACCAACGAAACGATCGTCCTGAGCCGGTCGGGCCAATCGGATGCGGTCATTGCCGCCGCCGATAAGGCGATTGCGGCGGACCCGACGAGGCCTGTTCCCTACTATCTGAAAGGTCAGGCGCTGATTTCGAAAGCAACGGTCGATCCTAAAACGCAGAAGATCGTCGCGCCCCCGGGAACTGCGGAGGCCTATAACAAGTACCTCGAGCTCGCTCCAAATGGACCGATGGCGCCGGAGGCGAAGAGCATTCTGACCGAAATCGGTGAGAAGGTTAGCAGCACGTACAAGAAAAAGTGACACTGATCCCGAGCTAGCCAAAGAGTGAAGGGACGCTGCCCAGGGCAGCGTCCATTCGTTTTATCCCTTCGTTTTATCCCTTCGTTTTATCTGGGGAATTTTCTTTGCAGGATTTGGCTCCATCCCGGATCGTCAGCTATGACGAAGCCAGCGCAATCGTCGCGCAGCATGCGGATCGGCTGCTCCCGAGACATTCTCCAGAGTCCGTAGGATTGCTCGAAGCGTTGGGACGAGTGCTGGCCCAGCCGGTTCTTGCCGACCGCGATCAGCCGCCCTTTCCCCGCTCCACTCGCGACGGTTTTGCCTGCCGCGCGGCTGATACGACTGCTTCTCTTCGGATCATCGGTTCCATTCGCGCCGGAGAATCGATGGCAGACACGCTCGCCCCGGGGCAAGCGGTGGAGATCATGACCGGCGCGCCGCTACCGCAAGGCACAGACTGCGTGGCAATGCTGGAGCACGTAGAGCGCGACGGCAATACAGTGCGCCTGGCGGAAGGCCGCAGGATTACCGCGGGTGAAAATGTCGTGCCCAGAGGAGCCGAGGCCCGCGCGGGAGAAGTCATCCTGCCTCCGGGTGCGCGCATCGCCCCGGCCCAAGTGGCGGCGGCGGCCGCGTGTGGCGCATCGCAACTCCATGTGTTTCCCCGGCCGCGGGTTGCTATCATCGCAACCGGCGATGAACTGGTCGAGGTGAACCAGGCCCCGCTGCCCCAGCAGATTCGTAACTCTAACAGCTACTCACTTGCGGCCCAGGTTTCGGCCGCGGGGGGAGAGCCCGTGCGCTTTCCTATTGCCCGCGATGAGCGTGGACACCTGGAAAGCACGATTGGCAAAGCGCTGAAGAATGATCTCCTGCTGCTTTCCGGGGGAGTCTCCATGGGGAAATATGACCTGGTGGAAGAGGTTCTGTTGTCCCAAGGCGCGGAATTCTTTTTTACCGGCGCCTTGATCCAGCCGGGCAAGCCCGTCGTTTTTGGAAGGCTGGGCGAGCTTTACTTTTTTGGCCTTCCGGGTAATCCGGTATCTACCATGGTTACGTTCCTGCTTTTCGTCCAGACGGTGCTGGGCGCGCTTGCCGGGGAGCCAGATCGCCGACCGCATCTTGCCCAGGCTCACCTGGCCCGCGAGGTGCGAGTGAAGACAGGATTGACGCGCTTTTTGCCCGCCCGGTTGGTTGGCGTGCAAGTGGAGGCCGTCTCCTGGCAGGGCTCCGGGGATCTTGCCGCCACCAGCCGATCCAATTGCTTCGTCGTGGTTCCTCCCGATCGTCCGCTTCTTAGCGCTGGTGAGACAGTCACGATACTGCTAGCCTAGTGCGTCGGAAATAACATACGTCATTCTGCTGCCTGAAAGTTGAGGGTTGGCCAGACGACATTCCCTCAGGGGCTAAAAGAGTCTGCGTGAGAACCGATGGTTCCATAAAGATCTATCGCCGGTTCAGTAAACCGCAGATCCCTCCACTTCGCTACCCCGGATTTCCCGTTGAGGTTAGCGGCGTTGGCGAGCTTCATGCGCCTTTCTTTAAGGAAAGGCG
>JBARKD010000133.1:0-7684 GCA_049800615.1 Acidobacteriaceae bacterium
ACCTTGGGTAGTGGCTACTTTCATTTTGAGACGGCTCGCAGCAAGTCGTTGTCAAAAGGCAGGATTGGACGGTACGGGGAACGATGCGCCGCTACACGCGCCTATCAATGGTTTCAGCCGGAAGATGGAAAATCATGCGGCGGCGACAGCGCTAAACTATTTCGCCTACAACTTCATCAAGATTCATCGTACACTTCGCACGTCCCCAGCTATGGCGGCTGGCCGTCACGGATCGGCTGTGGAGCGTAGAAGATTTATTCACCCTCTGGGAGTCTTACGAGCAGCGGAGGGCGGAAAGAGCAGCGTAAAGACGGAGCGTGCGATACTAAGGCCAGATCAAACAAATGCAAGATGAATGGACAAATGTCGGTCGAGGCGGTCAGCTCATGAAATTCACCTACTCTGATGAGCTTCCGGAAGGGAAAGTGTTTCTGACTGCGCAGATTGCCGGCCATGAGGTGGTCTGCTCGGTCATTTTACCCCAGCCGGAACTCCCGTTCAGTCGTGAAGGCGCTGAAAGTCACTTCGAGCACGGAACCGACTTCGCATTACGGCCTCGTGCAAAGTAGCCCACTACCCAACCTTGGGTAAGGAGGATCCAACACTCAGCAGTGATCGGCACCTCTGGCGCGATCCCTCCGATATTTCCCAAAGAGCATCTCCGGCAGGCAACTCAAGGCGATCGCACCGATCAGAAGAGTCAGACCGATTGCGTTCCACCCGTTCTTACCAAGCGGCAGAACGCCAAGGCCGTACAGGAGAGTGACAACCGCCATCGCTAAAAGGAAAGGTCCTGTGACGTAGCAGTGTACCCGCCTGCACCGGACCGCATTGGCCAAGCACGCCGTTCCCATTATGCTCAGGGCGGCCGTCCAAACCGCTGTTCGCCAACCACCACCAACAAGATAGTGCCCGGTCGCGACAATCGCGATGGCCGGAAGACAGAACAGAGCAAAAGCTAGCAGCGGATTCGAGAGCATGTCGCGCGAATTGCTGGTTGGTGTGCCACACTTCATGAAATTACTCCCGCGTGCGCAGCGTCGCTGCGACTTGTTTCGCAAGTTCCATCTCAACCTTTACCACCGCTCCATCAACGAACACAGGTTGAGAGCCTCCCCATTGAACCCCTTTGGGGTAGAGGGCAACTACGTCCCAAAGTATGCCTGCGTGTCGGCAACAGGTCGGTTGAGATGTGGAGAGCTGTTGCTCCAACTGTCTGGCGATAAGGTGGTCCTTGTCCCAGAATTGCATAACCCTACGGTCCGGAATCCGCGCAAGAACCGGTCGCGTGGGCCTGCTCCAATCCGATGCCAGAATAGGTTTCCAGGCCACCAGAATGGTCAGGTTCACCGACCCCTCTTGTTTCAGCAGTTCTTCGATTGCGGAGGCCCCCCGCAAACAACCCGGTCATGTGGGCGACAGCAAGAGCACCAAGCGGGCATTCTCAGCCGTGCCATCAAACTGGTGTTTGAATTGATCAGTGTTGTTCGACCTCAGATATGTGAGTGGAAGCTGGCCGTCTGGTGTCCGGTCCGACCATAGGAAGTGCCAGGCAAGCAAGAGTGCGAAGGCTAGGCCAACAGACCACAGCATGTACTTTCTTTTCGCCATTCGACCCCGCCCGAAACTAACCAGCTATCACGCTGGCAATTACCTGGGGAAATAGAATCACCAGAACCACTACTGTGACGGCGATCCCAAAAAGAACCAAACTCACAGTGCTTCGTCTGTTGCACGCAGACTTCCTGAAGTAAAGTTGCATAAAGCCTAAGCATAGAAGGGAAGCGGACACTCCGAGCAGCCAAGGCCGCTGCCTTTCCGGCACCCACGCTGCCAGTGAGAAACATGAAATCAAAGGGAAGTTCCAACAGCTTCGTGACTACTTCCCGGGCACCAAACACAGCGATCACGGCCTCCGGTTCGAAATACTTTGGGATCAATTCCAGGAACAACTCATCTGTGGCCAGCAGCGCCTCAGAGAGCTTCAATATGCACGGGTTTCCCGCGGAAAGGGCAGCTACGGCAGGGCGCAGTGACAACAAAAGCGGTCCGTTAAAAGGGCAGATGATCAGCGTAACGCCATAAGGCTCGCGGTAGACCATTCCCTTGTGCCCGGACGCAGCGAGGAACTTTGGAAGAGGAGCTTCGACCGGTCTCATCCACTCTTTGAGTTGCGACTTTACAAACTCGGCGGTTGCGATCGGCGCTGACACCTCGAAGACATTCTCCTGGGATGCAGTCTTGAAGTCCCTACGCGAGGCGTCGGCAAAACGTTGATAGTTATCCTTGAGCATGCGGATAAGGCGATCCAGTTGATCGATTCTCCATTCGTAAGTCTTGGTGACGTCTGTGGCGAAGTATGACCTCTGTTTTTCGAACAAGGTTTGAACATCAGTTGTCGGTTGAGTGGATTCTGTTGGAATTTGACTCATCTCGCTTTGTGCTAACGGATTCATATATTTCTCCTTACGGCCGTCCCGGTGTTATCTCCGAACACGTTCGTACATCCTCGCTAGATCCCATCTTGTTCTCTTCTGTTCGGTGTGGATGCAATACTTCACTTCGCCGGCGTAGCTTGGCCAGCGCCGTTATTCATGACGAGCACCATTCGAAACCGCGCTTTTCCGGCCATCATCTTGGCGTAGGCAGCCGGCGCTTGTTCCAGCGGCACGGTCTCGATCATGGCGGCCACTCCGCTCAGCGCACTGAATCGAAGCGTTGCGTCCCCAGTCGCCGGGTTCCCCGTCAGGGAGCCTGCTAACTTGCGCTCCCCGAATATGAGATCCATGCTCGTGATCTCGATCGGCTCGGGTCCAACCCCGACGTCAATGGAGACGCCGCCAGGACGCAGACCTTTGAAGGTCGTGGCGACCGTCTTGCCTCCGGAGGCCGTTATCAGAATGACCTTCGCTCCGCCGAGCGCCTGGAGAGCTGCTGCAGGATCGGTAGCGGCACTGTCGATGTAGTGGTGAGCGCCCAGCTTCTTGGCGAGTTCAGCGGTTTGGTTGCCACGACCACCCGCCGCGACCTCGAACCCCATGCGTCGGGCGTATTGCACACCGAGATGACCAAGGCCGCCGATACCGAGCACAGCGATAAGGTCACCGGCCTTTGCGGGTGCATTGCGCAGGGCGTTGAATGTCGTGATGCCTGCGCACAGTAGCGGTGCGGCAGCGGCCGACGACAGTCCGTCAGGAATCGACATGAGTCCGCTTGCGTTTGCGATCATCACTTCGGCATACCCGCCATCGTGATGGATGCCGGTAAATTCCTGATTCCGGCAGTTCACTAGATCGCCGTTTCGGCAGAACTCGCAATAGCCACAGGAGCCGGCGAGAAAACCAACGCCCACGCGCTGACCAAGCGCCCAACCTCGGACACCAGAACCAAGCGCATCGATCCGCCCAACGACTTCATGCCCTGGAACGCGTGGCCAATCGATCGGAAACAAGGCTTCAACCGTCCCGGAATCGGAGTGGCAGACCCCACACGCCTCGACGCGAATGCGCACCTGATTGGAACCGGGATCCAGAAGCGGCTTACTTACTTCCGAGAACTGTCCTGGTCCCGACAATGCAATTGCTCTGTACGTTGCGTTCATTTTGCCTCCGATTTAGTCTGCCTCCGCTAGGCCGCAAATTGTTTAAGGTGATAATCGATATGGATTTGAAGGAGCTTTCCCCACTCAGCCGCCGTCATTCTTCCGAACATGGCGTGCGGACCCCAATCGGCAGCCGATCTTGCACGCCAGGCAGCATCCAGGATTTTGAGGAGTTGTTGTTTTTCGAAGTCAAAGTCGAATTGCGCGTCGTGAGGAATCCTGAATCCTTTTGGCAGTCGTAGCCCTACAGGCTGCTCGGGAAACCAGTCGACCAGAATCCATCGAAACACTGTGCGTGACACGAAATAACTCTCGTCTGGAAGATCATAGAAACCAAGCGAACCACCAGATGACAAATTGAGGTGATGCAACATCTGGGCTACGGTCATCGTTCCCCATCGCCGTGGATTCGTTGGTGTGACCCGAAGAATCCTGCCCCGAAACTCGTCGCGTTTCTCTTCGGCGAAGAAAGCGTTCCCATCGACTTGCTTCACGCGGAACGAGCGTGGAATGTATTTCAATATCGCTAGACCGGACATCCAAAAGTTGCTTGTGAAGGACTCTCGGATGAAGCTCGTGGTTCTCGGTTTCGTGATCTGTGCTGGGAGGTCTACGCCTGTCTCGTTGCTCATATCCGCCTGCCATGTTCAACGGAACCTGTGCTCGTGGACTGCATCGATGTCGCGATGATCGCCCTGTTACTTCTCGACCCATTGATCGGAAAATGCTCGGTAAATGCCACTGGAGCCCAGCTATCGTTGTGAGGGGAAACGGTCGCCAAACATCGGCAAGCCGCTGACGGACTGTGCTTGTGTGGCCTCGTCCTGAATCACATCCCACTGCTCCTGAAGAACACCATCTTTGAGCCGGACAATGTCGGCGACGATCCAGTCAACGGGTCTACCGATCCCGCTGAAGCGGCCGTGCAGCATGACATAATCACCTTCTGCGACGATGAGCTGATTCTGATAGCGCATCGTTTCTGGCACTGAGCGGACAAGATTGAACAGTCCTTCACGTCCAGGCGGTATGTGCGCACTGTGCTGGATGTACGTCGGCGACCAGAAGTGCTCCGCTCCTGCGATGTCGTGCTTGTTGAACAGCGTGTCGAATGCTTCCAAAACAAGCCGTTTATTTTTCTCACTTGAATTGCTCATGTGAATTTCCCTTCGGTGAATGATCCCCGCCGTCGTTAAAACTTGTTCTATCCCAGCAACGCGGCAGAAGACTTGAGCGCGACGTGCAGAGCATTGCAAGGACAGAGCCATTCTCAAGTCTTGCAAAACAAGGCCTTGAGTCGCCTGCATCCATCCGATTTTTCAGCGTTCGCCGAAACTTCAGCGCGCCTCCGAACCACGGTGTCAGTTCGTGGGCGTCGTGCTATGAGAGTGCTAAACGCGGCGGTGACATACGCTACTTTGATTCGAGGTTGCGCTCGCGGTTCATCCACTCTCGAATGTAGGGGCAAGGGTGCGCGACTTCGACTCCTTGATCCTCACAGGCGTTCAAGAAACGAACCACTTCGATGTCGACCAGGTTAACTTCGGAAACGTCCAACACCGTTCGCGTAGGGTCGGTTTTCACTCGGTTCTGCAGGTCGGCCAAATTCTCACGCCGCAGCCTGCCGCTGATCTTTAAGGTCATGCGATCGTGCGAACGAATGGTTTCGATCTTGAAACACATGTTTCGGCCAGTGCTATTCGCGAGGCTCTGCAAAAGGGTTGCCACTTGTATTGCTTAGTTCTATTGAGCTTAGCCGCAGGGTGGGTCAACAACTGTCAGCAATGGCCGAGCTTTCGGCTCTAACCCTGGCTGCTGTTTGGCACGGACCAAGATCGGCTGTCATAGGTGTATATTCAGGGCTTTTTGTAGTGGAACTTGTTGATGCCAAGCACCTTGATCTTTGAGTCCAGGGTTTGGCGAGGAATGCCTAGTTTGGCGGCAGCGCCATTGGCGCCGCCGACCTGGCCGGCGGATTCAGCCAGCGCCTTCTCGATGATGTCCCGCTCGTTCTTGGTCAAAGTCGTCGAGAGAGGGACGAGCTCGTCGCCGCCCGGCTTCGAGTCGCGTCCGAACCAACTTTCGTCAACCGAAAAGGTTGCCGTTTCGCAGAGAATTACGCCCCGCTCGATCACGTTTTGCAGTTCACGGACGTTTCCCGGCCAATCATAGGCCTTCAACAGTTCGAGAGTTGAGCGCTCGATGTTGGTGATCTTCTTCCCCGCTTTTCTTGCGTAACGCTCGATCAGATACTCGACGAGTAAGGGAATGTCATCCGTGCGTTCCCGTAGGGGAGGAATGGACACCGGAAAAACATTGAGACGATAATACAAGTCCTGCCGGAATGTGCCATCGGCGACCGCCGCCCCGAGGTCTTTGTTGGTCGCAGCCAGGACGCGTACATCGATGGGAATAGGATTTACGTTTCCGACCCGCTCAAATTCGCGCTCCTGCAGAACCCGAAGCAAGGCGATTTGGGTCTCCGGCGGCAAGTCGCCAATCTCATCGAGCAAGAGCGTTCCTCCGTCCGCTGTTTCAAATCGACCCACACGCCGCTCCACTGCTCCCGTGAAGGCGCCTTTTTCGTGACCGAACAGTTCCGAAGCAATCAATGCTTGGGGAATCGCGGCGCAGTTTACGCGTACGAATGCTCTGGTCGATCTTCTCGATCGTTTGTGAATGGCCCTGGCGATTAGTTCTTTCCCTGTCCCCGTCTCTCCAAGAATCAAGACGGTAGAGTCCGTTGCGGCAACTTTGTCCACGGCTTTTAAGACCTTACGGAGAGATGGTGAAGAACCCACAATCTCCTCGAACATTGAGGAGTGGTCTACGTCTTCACGAAGGGCAATATTTTCGTTTTTCGTTCTGTCTTCGGCGCGTTTGCGATCATCGATGTCGGTTCCCGTCGCGTACCAGCGCAACAGACGTCCGTGTTCGTCGCTGAAGGGGTTGTAGCGGAGGAGGATCCAGCGATACTGACCGTCCTTCCAGAGCACTCGTTGCTCGATTTCAAACGGCAGGCCGCGAGCCAAGCCTCTTTCGCGATCTTTGAGCACTATCTCGAGTTCTTCCGGATGGTAGATTCTGGCGCGAAAGTCCGAGGTAAGTACCTCTTGCATGGTGAGGCCGGTATCGTTGAGCATTGTCTGGTTCGCGTAGAGTGCGTTGCCCTTCGGGTCCAGAACGACAATGGTGTGGGGTACAGCGTCAGTAATCCGGCGAAGCTCTTGCTCGTCCTCAAGGAGTTTCTTCTCCGCTCTTTTTCGATCTTCGATGTCGGTGTTGCTTCCAAACCACCTGACGACGTTACCTTCAGCGTCGAATTGTGGAATGACATGTATGAGGAACCACCGGTACTCTCCGTCATATCGCCGGATACGAGTTTCCAGTTCGCCTGGTTTGCGGGCATCCACCAAGGCGAGCCATTCACGAAGGAGTTGATCCAGGTCGTCGGGGTGAACGACCACCTTCCAACCCCAACCTTTAGCCTGTTCCAAGGGCAGCCCGGTGTACTCATACCAGCGTTTGTTCAGATATTCCTTCGATCCGTCAGGGAGGCTCGTCCACAAGAAAGACGGAACCGTGTCGATGACGGTCTGGAGCCGGGCAGCCTCCTGGCCGAGCTTTTCGAGGGCATCGCTCAGCTCCTGGCTTTCCGCATTTTCGACCAACTGACTCATGTTCGCTCAGTCCACCGGGCTGCTAGGTACAATATTAGCAATTTCGAATCCAGCGCCAAAGGCAAGCTTTTCGAGGAGCGCTGTCGAAACCAAAAGGCGAGCCTGGACCTTGCGGAGTGTTCGTCTGCATCTCGCTGGTGAGGTCGCGTGGAAGCGCTGCATTCCCTGGGTGGGGCGGGAACCGCAAGGTGTGCCCGTGTCGCGCGAGTGCGACTGCGTCCAGTCCGACAGAGCTCCTCACATTTTTTTGGCAAGCACCCTGATCATTCCCGAGTCACGAGCAAACCTGAAGTTAAGTCCAGACCAAATTCACAACTACTCGGTCGAGAAGTCGGCTAATGAGATGGTCCGCCGGCTTGATCATCCTGACCGTAGGATGATCTCAGCCAGCAGGATATACAGG
>JBARKD010000134.1:0-13603 GCA_049800615.1 Acidobacteriaceae bacterium
CCCAGGATTTCATCCTGGGTATTATCAGCCGTCCCTTACGGGACTGGATCGCTTCCGATTCGGTTTACCCAGGACTTGACGTCCTGGGCTATTATCAGCCGTCCCTTTGGGACTCGGTGTGCAGTTCCCACGCAGACTCTGAAGCCCCGCCCCTTCACGCCAAAACTAGTCAGCCAGATCAAAAATTCGGATCTGGACCAGCTTACTGATCGTCAGGCCGTTCAGCCCCTTGGCCTGCATACGGCGAATGAAGTCCGGTGTGATGCGGAAAATTCGAATTTGGACCAATTCGTCGAGGGTGGGCTCGTAGCCCAGGGCGCGAATCTGCTCCACTTCTTCCGGCTGGACGTTCTGCACCTTCAAGGCAACCAACTTGCCGGCATCCGGAGTGGGGTACCCGAGTGCGTTGAGTTTGCGAACATAATCCGCGTCGACATGAAAGATGCGCAACGCGATGAGGTTGCCCGCACTCAGACCGCGGACGCCCGCAGCTTCCAGTGAGTGAATCCAGTCGGTCCCGATACCAAACAGCGTATAGGCCTGCAATTTTTCCGCATCCACATCGTGGTATCCCATCTGCAGCATGCGGCTCGCGAATGAAGCATCGGGCACGAAGCGAAATCCGCCGCTCATCCTGCCGTCATGTATTCCGCCGGAGCAGCTGAGCGTGCCCGCCTCGGCACGAATCATGGCCTCCACATGGGCGCCCTCGCGCTTCAGATCCGCAAGCGTAAAGCCAAGGAATGCGTCGAGTGGCTCCTGTGTTTGCGTGGTACTACAGTGCTCCGTATACTCGCAGTCGTCCCGTTCGAGGCGAAGATTTACTTCCGTCGCGTTCGCTGTGGCGGAGATGCTGCACGATCCGGTAAGCGTTCGCAGCTTCTCCTCCGCCCGGAGAATCAAACCAGCGGACGCTATCAGCAATGCGGTAAGAATCGCGCCGGACCTGTTCATTTTGCCTCCCCGTCCTCGTCGCCGAGCACGCCGGAAATGCGCAATTGCACCAGCTTCCGGATGGATAACGAATCGAATCCGTGACGCTTGACGGAGGCCAGAAACGCATCGTCAATATGGAAGATGCGAAGCTGCACCAACTCATCCAGAGTGGCGTTGGGATATTGCTGTTTCACCTTCTTTGCATATTCCGGGGTGACCCCCTGAACTCGCAACTCCACCAGCTTCCTCGATGGGATAGAGTCGAAGCCGGCAGCCTTCATGCCGGCCACAAACTCCGGTGTGACTCCAAAGATCCTGTAGGAAATCAGATCGCCGATCCTGGCGGGCTCGATTCCCGCGGCGCGCAGGTCCGACACGTACTTGGGAGTTACGCCCTGAACCTTCATGGCGATCAGCTCGCCCGCGGAAGGCTTTCCGAAGCCGGCCTTTGCCATCTCCTGTGCATATTCGGGAGTGATTCCCTGCGTCTTCATCGCGATGTACTGGCCCAGATCCACGTCATATCCGGCAGCGCGCATGCCATCGATGTAGTCGGGCTTGTGAGCGGAGCTGTCGGCGTTCGGAGTTTGTTCCCCACCCCCATCGCTGTCTGGAGAAGCGCCCTGCCCGAAGCCCGCGCCCTCCCCGGCCCCTTCCCTGGCCCTTAGACTGCGACTCGCAACGTCGGCGGCCATGATGGCGGTGCTGGTAACGTCAGCGCTGGTCGCGGCTACGCCGTCTCCGCTGGCGACGATCGCAGCAAAACTCGGGGCGGCTACCGGAGCCGCAATATCGGCAGCCGTGATCGAAACATCGTCCGCGCCGGTCGTCGAAGCGGTCGTCGAAGCGGTCGTCGAAGCGGTCGGGGCGGCGGTCTCCGCGGCTGAGGAGGTTGCAGGGAGTGCGGCTTTTGCCGGCGATGGCTTCGGGCTGGGGGCATGATCGGTCCAAGGAGCCGGTTCAGGCGCCTGGCTTCCGACGGCCCCAATGAATGCCGGAGAAGCCTGAACCTCCTTGTGTAAGCCGGCAAACATTTGCCGGGCGGGCATCAGCAGCAACAGCAGCAGTGAACAGATGGCAACCAGAGGTACGGGCGTCAGCTCACCGGCACGCCTCTCGTTCTTTGTACCTTCCCCACTGTCACCGAGGATGCGCGCAATCCGGCTGCGCAAGCCGGACCATGGCGTGTGCCCATCCAGAGCCATCGCGAGGCCCGGTTGTTGCACCCGCCGTTCTTCCAGGCGGAGCAACGCGGTGGCGTACACCACAGGATCGGCGCAGGATTGTACGGCCACGTCATCGCAGCAAAGCTCGCGTTCCTGGCGCAGCTTGCGTCCCAGCCACCACACTGCGGGATGGAAGAAAAATAACGTCTCCACCATTGTCTGGATCAGGTTCCAGAGATAGTCCGCGCGGCGCACGTGAGCCAGCTCATGGGCAAGCACTGCTTCCAATTGTTCCGGACTGAGAGCCATCAATGTCGAGGCGGGCAAAATGATCAACGAACGAAATATACCCATGGTCAGAGGCCCGGGGATGCGGCCGGAAATCCGCAAACTGACATGACGGGTAATTCCCAGTTGCTTGCACAGCCGGGAAAAATTCGCGCACACCGCGGCGGGAGCATCGGCCAGCGCACTTCGCCGTAAGCGCTGAATCAGCCACCATCCGCCAATCGTTCGAGCAGAAAAACAGGACACACCCAATAGCCAAATAAAGTCGAGCCATGGCAGGATGCGGTGGAAATCGAGAGAAGCGTGTGCATGACTCGCTGCCGTTGCCGGCGCCAGATTTGCAGATATTGCTCCTTGTATCTCCGCCAAAGTCGCGGGCGAAAACGAACCCGGCAAATCCGTTACGGCCACGCTACCCTGCGCCTCTTCATAGGCGAATGTGCCCAGGGCGCTCCCCAGCATAAGGAGCATGGCGGCAAGCGCCAGCAGATAGCGGGTCTGGCTGCGCGCCCTGAAAAGCGCTATCTCGGCGAGCCAATAAATAAAGACGATCACCGCCGCCTGCCAGCAGAAATGCAGCAGCGTCCAGCCTAGGGATTCGAGATGATGATTCATCGCTTCTCCTGCTTGCGCTCTATAAGCTTGCGGATTTCCTTTAACTCAACGCTGGTTGCGGGCTGCATGCTTAACGCGTGCATGGCAAGCTGCGTGGCCGAGCCGGAAAAGAGCCGCTCGCTCAGGTCCCGGAGAAGCTGGCTCTGTGTATCTTCCTGGCTTGCCGTGGGGCGGTAGACATGAGCTCGACCCAGTTCCCTGCGCTGAACCAGTCCCTTTTCGGTCATGATCTGCAGCAGCTTCAACACGGTGGTATACCCCAGCGCACGATCAAGGCTTACCGCCTCATGCAGCTCGCGAACCGTGGCTGATCCTTTCGCCCACAAAACCCTGAGCAGCTCCAACTCTCCTTCTGTCGGCTTGGGCAGGTGCTTCTGGTGATTCTTCATGGGAAAAAATGTATACGAACGATTTCGTAGTTGTCAACGAAAAGTTTCGTAGACGACTTTAGACCGGCCTGCTTTATTCGTGCCGTAGGGCAATTTGTGGCTCAACGCCCGCTGCGCGGCGTGCCGGAAGCCAGCACGCGATCCATGCTACGCCGGCCAGAAAACAGGGCACCGCGGTAAAGGTCACCCAGTCGTGCGCGGTCACTCCATAGAGGACTCCCGACATGACCTTCGCAGTCGCTAACGCCAACGGCAACCCAATGGCCAGAGCAATGAACGCCAGTACCATGCCCTGGCGTACAACCAACCGCCGTACGCCGTGGTGCGTGGCGCCCAACGCCAGCCGAATCCCCATCTCACGAGTGCGGCGGCTCACCGAATAGCTCATCACTCCGTACAGCCCGAGCGAAGCGAGCAATAAGCCGGCAAGCCCGAAAACGCCAAACACAGCAGCCGCCACCCTGGGCACGATCAACGCATCGCTCAGATGATCCTGCATCGTCGTCTCGCTGAAGATTGCCAACCCAGGGTCTAAAGCGTGCGTCTCGCGATGCAGGGCCGCGGTTACTTCGGCAGGATTCCCTTCATAACGCACCATCAATGAGAACCCCATAAACGGCGCTGACGTGCCTAAATCCTGTTCCAATACGCGGTACAGAATTGGCTCATCCACTTCGCCAATGGTGGTCGACTTCGTGTTCCTCACCACTCCAACGATCTCGTAGGTTTTTCCCTCACTGGCTAGATGTTCCCCGACGACGTCTCCGCGGCCGAATACTCTCTGGGCAAATTTCTCATTGACCACGGCCTGTCTGGGCGCGTTCGGGTTCGTGGTAGTGAAGTCCCGGCCGGCGGCCCATCGAACTCCCACGGTGTCGAAATATCCTGCTCCTACCCCATAGATCTGGGAAGACACTTCAGCGTCGCGGCTTGGCTTGCTGCCTGACCTGGTGAACTTGCCGTTCCACCCATAAAACGAAAGTGGGACCCGGTCCGTCCACGCGGCCGAAACAACCCCGGGCAGCTGCGTCGCCCGGTCGTGAAGACGTCGCAGCAGCAGTGACGTTTGTTCCACTGTGTAACCGTTGTGTGCTGGATCAATCGAAAACATCAACACGCCACTCGTGCGAAATCCGGGGTCAACTCCGGCGGATTTCCTGAGGGTGCGCAGAAACAGTCCCGTAGTACATAGCAGCACTAGGCATAGTGCGATCTGCACGATCACCAGCACACCCCGCAAGTTCCACCGCCGTCCCGGGCGGTCCAGCGTGCTCTCGCCTTTGAGCGAAGCGGGAAGCACCGGCCGCGACGCAAATAACGCGGGCGCGATCCCACATAGGACGCCGGCTCCCACGCTCAGCAGGAACGCATACAACAGCACTCGCCCGTCCACGGGCAAAGTCAGTTCGACCGGCATTGCTGATGGCAAATGAAACGCCGTGAAACCGCGAATCCCCAGCAGGCAAAGAGCCAGCCCTGCCACACCCCCGCCCAGCGCCAACAGAACACTCTCGAGTAGCATCGGTCGTATCAGCTGTAATCGCGTCGCTCCCAGCGCAATTCTTACCGCCATCTCCCCGTGTTGCGCGGCGGCGCGGACCAGCAGCAGGTTGGCAACGTTGGTGCACGCGATGCAAAGCACAAGAAAGGCAACCGCTGTCAAGGCGGTCAAAAAGGCGCCGAACGCGGCTCGTTGAGGTGGCAATAAATCGCCCGCCTGCTGGATGTAAAAGCCTAACCCCTCATCCTCTTTCGGGTAAGTAGCGGCAAACCTTTTCGCCACTGCGTCCAATTCGGCTTGCACCTGCGTTCGCTCGGCGCCAGGCTTCAATCGCGCGATTACGTCCAGTTGTTCTCCCAGGAGCGATAGGAGGTGTTTCAGCGCATCGCCTGCCAGCTGATCGCGTTCGCCCTGCGGCACCCAGAACTCCAGATTGAACAACTTATTGATTCCCCGAAATCCGGGTTCCGTGACCCCGACCACGGTAAACATCCGCCCCGAAAGAGACACGGCCTTCCCAACAATCTCAGGATCTCCATGAAAGTGACGCTTCCAGAGATTATTGCTCAGTACGACCACAGGCACTCGCTCCTCATTGCGGAAGAAGCCACGCCCGAGTGCCATAGGGCGCGCGACAACGTCGAAAAAGTTTGTCGTCACCGTCTGGCCAGTCACCCGTTCCGGCTCATTCTGTCCTCCGATACTCGCAGGCAAAGCCATGTCGTACGCCGCCATACCAGAGAAGGACGTCGACTTCGCCTGCAGGTCGTCAAACATGCGTTGCGTGAATTTACCGTACTGCCGCCCATGGGAGGTCGTGGGATAGAGGTTCAACAGCGTTGCCGGATCGCCCACTCGGACTCCTTCGAACAACAACTTGTTCACAGCGGTAAAGATGAAGACATTGGCTGCTATGCCCAGCCCCAGTGAGATCGCGACCGTGAATATCGTCGATGGAGACTTGCGCAACCGCCGGATGGCGTGCCGCCCATCCTGAATCAAGCTTTCTATGGCCGCAACCGAGCCTTGGCGCCATGCCTCTTCCCTGATTCGCTGGGGATTCCCAAATTTCACATGAGCCCGGCGTTTCGCCTCCTCCGGCGACATCCCCCTCTCAAGGTTCTCCGCAATTTCCTCTTGAATGTAGAGGGCGATCTCCTGTTGCAGCTCGACAGCTCTCTTCTTTCGTCCGAGAAATCTGCGCCAATTCATTTATTTACCCTCATCCTTGAGAGGCGATTCACCCATCACCAGGCCGATCGCTCGCGCCATCTGCCTCCATCGGCTCGTTTCCGTCTTCAACTGCTTTCGTCCTGCGGCGGTAAGGCGATAGAACTTCGCCTTACGATTGTTCTCGCTCGTTCCCCAATAGGAGGAAACCCATCCCCGGGCTTCCAGCCGGTGCAGCGCCGGATACAGCGATCCTTGCTCCACCTCCAGTACATCCTCCGAGCTCCGCTCGATGACCTTGGCGATGGTATGCCCGTGCGCACCACCCAGCAGCAGCGTTCGCAGGATCATCATGTCCAGCGTCCCCTTGAGCATTTCGTTGTTATCCGGCTTTTCCCTGGCCATTTCCCTCATCCCTCGAACTTCTATGCGAAGAAGCATACACCCGTCGAAGTCCGAGGGGAAACAGCAAATGCCTGCGCAATCGCTGCCCTCCTGTTCCATTCACTGCCTGGAACGGGCATCGCCTCTTCGGCTCCCGGGTTGGAGACTGGGTGGATTGGGTGGAGTTCCATTTTGTTAGCTGAGGAAAGCTCTCGGTTTTCGCGTGCGGGGCACCCTTCGACGAGCTGCAATTGCCCGGGTGAATAAACAGAAGCTGATTTCTCGCACCAAGCGCACCAAAGTACACATTTGTACTTACCGCGGTACTTACCGGAATGTGGCGAGTAACGTTCAGTTTCGTAAACGGCGCTGTTAACCTGTGCTCACGATCAGAACAATTTAGTCGGACCTTTTTAGATGCTCCAACTGCGCCATGTTCTCAATTAAGTTCTGCCTGCCAGTCTTTGTAATAGGGTCCTTATCCGCATTCGCGCAAACGCCGCAGATACGGCTTCCCCAAGCGATGGAAGGGAGCCCGCGGGTCGTGCTGGCCCACTCACGCGCCCCGCGCGTGCGCTCCGCGGAGGATCTCGGGACTGTAGCCGGCGAGATGCGCGTGCCTGGCGTCACCCTGGTGTTTCGGCGCTCGGCCACACAGGAAGCAGAGCTGCATCAGCTGCTTTCCAACCTGCAGAATCCGAGCTCGCCGATCTATCACCAGTGGCTGTCGCCGCCAACCTTTGCCGCGCGCTTCGGGATAGCCGATGCGGATATCATCACAACTGAAAACTGGTTGTCGACCCACGGCCTCCACGTAGACAACGTAGCTTCCAGTCGTGATCGCATTACTTTCTCCGGTACGGCGGCGCAGGTCGAGAGTGCTTTAGGCGCGGAGCTGCATCATTATCGGGTAGACGGCGCAGTGCATTTCGCGCCCGCAAGCGATCTGACATTGCCTGCTCCGTTGGCAGGGATTGTGGCGTCCGTGCTGCATCTCTCAGACTTTCGTCCCATGCCGGCCTGGAAGGTCACAACCGAGTCCACGCCTGACTACACGGAAAGCGACACAGGTGCACACTACCTCTTGCCCCCGGACATTGGGGTGATGTATGACTTCGTGCCCGCCAACGTCGCCACCAATCACAGCTCAATCACGGGAAGCACCCAGGTGGCGGTCGTCGGACAGTCGTATGTAAATACTGCTGCGGCCGTCTCTACCTTTGGTACCTATGCAACTTCGGTTGGCCCCTATACTTCGGCGGTCCCTATTCTCGTACCGGCTTCAGGCGTCGAGGCGATTTCGCTGGGCGACGAGGCCGAGTCAGAGATTGATCTTGAATACATCAACAGCACAGGCGCTGGTCTCGGTCCTTTCTTTGTCTTCGTAGGCGATAACCAGAACTACAGTGTTTTTGACGCGTTAGCATTTGTCATCACCGAGGATCTCGCCCCGGTAGTGAGCATCAGCTACGGAATCTGTGAACCTTTGCTGAGCACGACCGAACTCGAACAATGGAATGCTCTGTTCGAGCAGGCCGCGGCCCAGGGACAAACTGTGGTGGCCAGTGCCGGCGATAGCGGATCCGCCGGATGTGCGCGAGAAAGCACAGCTAGCGGCGTTACCGCCACAGAACAACAATCCGCGGCAGTCAGCTTTCCTGCGAGCAGCCCTTATGTGACCGCCGTAGGGGGAACGCAAATGGGCGCCGGAACCTTCGCCGTGGGAGACACTCAGTATTGGGGGCCTTTCGCCTATTCGGCCTATCCTGAATCTCTGCTGTCCTACGTGCCGGAGGAGGCCTGGAACGAGGGATCTGTTGGCAATGGCATTCTGGCGGGTGGAGGCGGTTCCAGTTCCTATTTCCCGCGGCCGGCCTGGCAAGCCGGCTTCCCTGGTGTGCCTGCGGGAACCTACCGGCTTCTACCGGATATTGCTTTGCAGTCTTCCGTTGCCAGTCCCGGCTTCGTATTTTGTACCAGTGATCCTAGCTTGTTCTCCCAGGAAGGGCAGACAGCGAGTTGCAGCAATGGACTGCTTGGTAGCAACGGCAAGGTAACGACCGCGGGCGGCACCAGCTTTGCCGCGCCCATCTTCGCCGGGATGGTCGCCCTGCTGAACACAGCACTGCGAGCAAACGGTCAGGGAAACATCAACGCTCAGCTGTACAACCTGGCGTCTGTGCCCGCCACCTATGCGGGCGCCTTCCACGATATAACCTCAGGCACCATCTCTTGCGTTACAGGAGCCGCGGAATGTTCTGCGGCCAGCCAGGGGGACTATGCAGCGCAAGCCGGCTACGACCAGGCGACCGGCCTGGGCAGCATCGACTTTAACCAACTGTTAGCGGCGTGGCCCGTGGCACGCGCAACCAACCTGGCGCCGACACAAGTGGTCACCAATCCGTCAGCAGGAAGCGGTACGGCTGGAGACAATTTTCTGCTTCAGATTCAGGTCGGCCCATACTTCTTCACCAACGATCTTCCCGTCCCGACTGGCGCCGTATCCGTCGCAATCGACAACACAGTGATGAATTCGTCGCTTGCCTTCACATCCTCGAATGCGGGCCTTTCCACGTCCTACACCAGCTTCAATTTTGTGGCT
The DNA here is from genome assembly GCA_049800615.1 of Acidobacteriaceae bacterium. Lineage (GTDB taxonomy): Bacteria > Acidobacteriota > Terriglobia > Terriglobales > Acidobacteriaceae > PALSA-350. Next base: position 9,052 of record JBARKD010000134.1, read on the forward strand.
CCCAGCGCTCCCGGATACCATCTTGTGACGGTTTCCTATCCTGGAGATGCGTCGCACGCGCCATCGAGAGTAACTTCTCCCTTCGTGGTGGGTACTGTCGTCGCGACCGGTGACTTCAGCGTCGCCGTAGGCAATCTGACCGTCCCCAACAACAGTACCGGCGCCACTCAAGTTACTGTGACGCCCAATGGCGGGTATGACGGGGAGGTGATGTGGTCGCTGGCCGTGACAGGAGGTTCTGGCGCGAGCCTTACCGGATGCTACACACTGGAGCCGCTCGTGGTGAACAATGTCAGCTCAGAGGCGCTCGCGATAGGAGTGGGATCCGCATGCAACTCTGCGTCCCCCTCGTACCAGGGCCACTTCCGAGCGGGCAGAGACCGCGCCCAGGCGGACGCCATGCCGCTTGAACAAGATCCCGGTATGCCCTCCAAGGGCGCCTGTGCGGGGATTTTGCTGTGTGGATGCCTCGCGGCGTGGCGTCGCAAATGGAGTGCCCCTCTGCTGGTCATCCTGACGCTCTGCGTTTCCATGGCAGCCCCGATGGGCTGTGGAGGTGCATCCGGAAACTCTACGGGTACCAATACATCGTCCGGCTCCACAACCACACCGGCGGCGACTTACACCATGACCCTCACCGGCAGAGATTCTGTGAACGGAGCAATTACGTCGTCAACGAGTTTCGCCCTAACCGTCAACTGATTAGTTCTCGCTTGCGGCCGCTTCCAGCGCCGGCAGGTCCAGCTTGATCATCCCCATCATGGCTTGCATGGCTTTGGGGTGACTGACCAACTCGCCGATATTCCGTGGCACAATTTGCCAGCATAGACCGAAGCGATCCGTGAGCCAGCCGCAGGCCATGGGTTTGCCGCCTTCGATCAATTTATCCCAGCAGCCGTCGATCTCTTCCTGCGAGTCACAGCGGACAAAGAAGGAGAAAGCGGGGTTGAGCTGATGCCCGGGGCCACCGTTGAGAAAGACCATCTCCTGACCTTCCAGCTCGATGGTGATCGTGGCAATCTTGCCTACGGGCCAGGGGCCGACGCCTTTGGAGCGCAACTCATCAAGTTTGCGGGCGTGCGAGAAAACGCTTAGGTAGAACTCCGCGGCTTCTTCGGCGTTGTCATTGAACCAGAGGAATGGCGCAATTTTGTTCATAGCTGGCATGGTATCAGCCAGAAGATCGCTGCCGACTGAGAGGATTCATTAGCCACGATCTCGCAGTTTCCCGGCGGATCCCGCTTCTCGGAAGTGACGGATCCATGAAGAAAATCTAATTTCACAGTGCCGATCCAGCCGGGAAGAAGTTATGGCGGTTGAACGCCAGCCGCGCAGAGTGCGCCGTTTTCCCCGCATGGGCGGCGTGTGAAGAAATTAACTTGTGCGTTGACACGTGCTTCGCCTACTATTCCGCCCGTTGACATTCGCCAACGCAAGATCATGAGTCGTACGGCATCCACGTCGCTGCCTTCGCTGAGGGCTTCGCGGCTTCCGCTTTCCGTCAATCGATTCCGGTTCAAGTGTATGAACACAATGGGGAGATAGGGATGAAGAAGAAAACAGTGATAGCGATTAATAGTTGCGCCTGGCCTGTTAAGGCCCGGTTTGTGTTGTCGACCTGCTTGTTTGCCATCGCCTTGCCGCTCGCCGGGTGGGGGGAACCCGTAAATATCATAGGATTTGATCTTCCCGGGTCGAACGGGACCTTTCCTAGCTGTGTCAACGAACGGGGAATGGTGGTTGGCGACGCATTGACGGTGGGCGTTTCCTACAACGTATTTATCCGCGACCGGGATGGGTCTTACACCACGTTCGCTCTTCCTGGCAGCGGTTCCGGCACGGGCGGCTTCGGCATCAATTATTTTGGCGCCGTGATCGGGACGTACGCGGACAGCGAGGAAGGAGCGTTCCATGGTCTGTTGCGTACGCCCGATGGGGACACCACCACGATCGATTATCCGGGGGCAGCGACCGGCGCACTGCAAGGCACTTCGGCGAACAATATCAATGCATTCGGTACAATTGCCGGCTACTACAGCGATGCCAACACGGTGACGCACGGCTTTCTGCGGCGGAAGGACGGCAAGTTTGTCACGTTTGATGGCCCGAACCAAGCGCAAGCGCAGTACCATGGCGTGCTTCTCAATAGCTGCGGCGCACTAAACGATGCCGGGGAAGTCACCGGGTATTCTCTCAACACGGACGGCTTGTATCACGGTTTTGTGCGAGATTCCGATGGGCGGGTCAGCGACATCATGGTGCCGGGTGCGCAGGGTACCTTCGCCATGGCCATCAACGCAGTTGGTGTGGTTGCAGGATTCTATAATGATTCCCAGCAGGTTTCTCATGGATTTGTGCGGCTTCGTAATGGATCATTCGTCACTGTGGATGTACGCGGCGCCGGAACAACAGCCGACGCTGGTACGTCAATTACTTCGATCAATGCGTTGGGCGATGTGACTGGATATTATTTAGATTCCAATTATGTCTACCATGGCTTCGTGCGCCGCTGTGATGGCAGGATTAGTATTTTCAATGCTCCGGAAGCGGGCACGATTCCGCCGCAAGGCACTCTGCCGTACAGCATCAACACCCGGGGTGAGATCACAGGCCAATACCTGAACAGCGGGGTGGGCGAGGAACTCGCCTATCATGGCTTCGTAAGCAGCCGGTGAACTCGAGATTCGAGCGTGCCCCATGCAAGCGTTCTTTGCTTGCCTGGGGCACCCGGCTCGGAAGCGGACCCGACCCTCGGATGGTAGACGAGCGCACTTTCCTTTAAGGCCATTTCCACCTGTCCCGCTGTCATCCCCGCTTATGATCCTCAGATATCCTTACTCTAGGCCGCGCTCATCGCCATTGGGCGCGTGATGCGAAGACGCGCTGCCATGTTTATCAGATTTGCGAATGAGTCCGCCTTCATCTTCCGCATGACATTGCCGCGATGCGCCTTCACTGTGATTTCACTGATGCCCAGCTCCCCACCTACCTGCTTGTTCAGCAGGCCGGATACCACCAGGGTCATCACTTCACGTTCGCGTTGAGTAAGCGACCCATAATCCGTTCGCAAGGTGTGCAATTGGTTCTCCCGGCCGAGCGCGGCCTCGCTGCGTTTGATCGCTTGCTGTATCCCGATCAACAGAGCCGCGGCGTCGAACGGCTTAGTCAGGAATTCCACAGCTCCGCGCTTCATGGCTCTCACGACCATCGCGATGTCGGCATTGCCGGTGAGAAAAATGATCGGCATATCCGCGCGTTCAGAAGCGATGCGCTCCTGAAGCTCGAGACCATCGAGGTCCGGGAGAGTGACGTCCAGGACGAGACAGGAAGGAACAAAAGATCGCGGACGGGCGAGGAATTCTTGCCCGGATGCAAATGTCTCCGCCCGCCAACCAGCGGCGCGGACCAGCAGTTCCAGCGACTCTCGCACGAAAGGGTCGGAATCGACCACAAAAACGACTGGGGTAGAACCGTGTGACATGGGCTACAACCTCCGTTGGCCGAGCGGGCTCAGGCCGTGGTTCGAATCGTCACCGAGATCTCATTCAGCGACGAAGAGATTGTGGCGCAGTTACCAATTCGAACGAACCCCAGATCGAGGATTATTTAAACTGCATCGTGTGTGTGCCGTACCCCACCTTTGGAGTGAAATAAACCACCCTCACCGGGCTGACCAAAATCACCACCAGGCGTGCCGAGCGGCCGCGATGCTGATTACTTTTCGAGGTCGATTCTCTTCCAGCCAAAGAGCCGAGCATCAAGAGAAAGCGCTCCAGGCCCGACCAGTCCCAGCGCTGCGCCTATCGCAGCCAATAAAATGCCAAGCTGAGGATCTTGATGTTGAACGAGGATCCCCCACGTCGAGAGCACTATGACAAGAGGCCCTGCAATCGGAGTCCATACGCCGGTGACCAGGAGCGCACCGTCGACAATCGCGAACAGACCGGGCACCAGCGATCCAACTGGCTGGCCCGCCTGGCATTTTGCAACTCCATCGATGATGAGAAATCCACCGGAGACAACCCGCAGCAATAACAATCCAATCCCGGGCCAGCCTCTGGCAAAACTGGAAAAAAGACGACGCATCAGTACCCTCTGTTGAAGGTTACCCAGTCGCCCATGCCCGGCAAACCCCCAAAGGAGCGTACGGCGGACTATTTCGAGTCTCTACAGTTCTATAATTCCACGCTTGAGGCCTATCGTAGCCGCATGGGTCCGATCGTTGGCATTCAACTTGGAGAGGATGTTTTTGACCCGGCCCTTTATCGTTTCCTCGCTGACTGACAGCAGATCGGCAATGCGCTTGTTTGCATTTCCGGCTGCGATCAGTCGAAGGACCTCCACCTCGCCAGGGGTTAAGGCATCGTCTGTCGCGTGTTCGGCAAGTTCGAAGGAGGCCTCGGGAGACAGGCCCTTCTTACCGGAATGAACCGCCCGAATCGTATCCAGCAGATTCTTGTATAACGTGTTTTTGAGAAGATAGCCTCGTGCTCCCGCCTTCAATGCACGCAACACCTGCACATCACCGCCGTAGGTCGTGAGCACGATGATC
>JBARKD010000135.1:0-10103 GCA_049800615.1 Acidobacteriaceae bacterium
ATCACGGCACTGAGTGACCAAAGCCAATTCGTGCGGGGCGCCGTTTCCGGGGTGGTTCGCGAAGCAATCATTGCTGCCGCTCTCACCGCGTTGATGATTCTCCTGTTCCTGGGCAGCTGGCGCTCGACCATCATCATTGCCATCTCTATCCCGCTCTCGATTTTGAGCTCAGTGATTGTGCTCGGCCTGATCGGAGAGACCATCAACACCATGACTCTCGGCGGCCTGGCGCTGGCCGTCGGCATTCTGGTCGATGACGCTACCGTGACCATTGAGAATATCGAGCGCTTTCTCGAAAACGGCCACGAACTGCGTGAGGCGATCCTGGAAGGCGCCGCCCAGATTGCGGTGCCGGCGCTGGTTTCCACGCTTTGCATTTGCATTGTCTTTCTGCCCATGTTCTTCCTTCAGGGCGTGTCGCGCTACCTGTTTGTGCCTCTAGCGGAAGCGGTCATGTTTGCCATGATCGCGTCCTACATCCTCTCCCGGACCCTGGTGCCCACCCTGGCCATGTATTTGCTTCGGCCCAGGGAGCATGGGGAAACCCGCAATCCGCTGGCGCGCTTTCAACGCGCCTTTGAGGCAGGTTTCGAGCGGGTGCGCGGCGCCTACCAGGTTGTCCTCACGCGTTTGGTTTTCGCCCGCAAGCTTTTTGTGCCTGGATTTTTGGCGGTTTGCGTGTGCGGTTTTCTCCTGGTTCCTTTTCTGGGCCAGGACTTCTTCCCCAGTACGGATTCCGGCGAATTCATCCTGCATATGCGCGCAAAAACCGGAACCCGCATTGAGGAAACTGCGCGTTTGGCGGACCAGGTCGAGGCGGCGATCCGCAGAAAAATTCCGGGCAGGGAAATCAACAACATCCTCGACAATCTGGGACTCCCCTACAGCCCGTACAACACCATGCACCTCACTTCCGGGATCATCGGGGCGGAAGATGGCGACATTCTGGTCAGCCTGAATGAAAAGCATGGCCCGACGGCGAATTACGTGCGCCAATTGCGGCTGGATTTGCCGCGGGAGTTTCCCGGCACACTGTTTTACTTTCTGCCCGCCGATATTACGACACAGATTCTGAATTTCGGCCTGCCGGCCCCGCTCGATATCCAGTTGCAAAGCGATGATGTCGCTGCCGGCACAGAGCAGGCGACGGCAATGCTCGATGAGTTGCGCAAAGTGCCCGGCCTGGTCGATCTGCGTATCCAACAGCCGCTGGACTATCCGACTCTCAACGTAGATGTGGACCGAACCAAGGCGGAGCAAGGAGGATATACCGCGCGGGACGTTGCCGAGAGCATGTCGAACACCCTGAGCAGCAGCTTCCAGGTCACGCCGATGTTCTTCCTCAATTACAAGAACGGGGTGGCCTATAACCTGGCGGCCCAGACTCCGCAATACCACATGGACTCTCTTCAGGACATTCAAAACATTCCCGTGAATGGATCGCTGGCAGCGCCCCGCGCCACGCCTGAAGTGTTGGGAGATATAACCTCGATCCAGCGCGGTCAGGAAATGGCTGTGGTATCGCACTACGGCATTCGCCGTGTCATCGACATTTATGGAGCTGTGCAGGATCGGGACCTGGGCGCGGTGGCCAGGGATGTAGAGGCCATCGTGCATCGCCATGAGAAGGGGATGCCGCGGGGCATGTTCGTCTCCGTGCGCGGCCAGGTGCAAACCATGCGCAATGCGTATCTTTCTCTTCTGGGTGGATTGGCATTCGCCATCATCCTGGTTTACATGCTCATCGTCGTCAACTTCCAGTCATGGCTGGATCCGTTCATCATCATCACGGGCCTGCCGGCTGCCTTGAGCGGCATCGTCCTGTTTCTGTTTCTTACCCACACAACGCTGAGCGTGCCGGCGCTGATGGGCGCCATCATGTGTATGGGCGTGGCAACGGCAAACAGCATCCTGGTGGTGTCGTTTGCCAAGGAACGCCTGGCGGAGCACGGCGATGCCATCCTGGCCGCCATCGAGGCCGGAGCAACGCGGTTTCGTCCCGTCTGCATGACGGCGCTGGCCATGATCATCGGTATGGTGCCCATGGCTCTCGGGCTGGGAGATGGAGGCGAGCAGAATGCGCCCCTGGGAAGAGCAGTGATTGGGGGCCTGCTTTGCGCCACCGTGGCTACCCTGGTCTTCGTCCCCGCCATCTTCGCCATGCTGCATCGCGGAGAGGGCGAAGGCAACGCAGTTGAGCGAGAGCACAAGAAACAGCCACAGCACGCGTAAGACGGGGGAAGGGGCAACAATGCAGACCAAGGACGAAATGCACAGCCAGACAGCGGGCGCGAGCCGGCATGGGGACGGAGCAAGCCGGGGCGACATGCACGAAAGCTCGAGCCCAGTGTCAGGCGGGAAACGGCCGCTCGGCCGCTGGATGGTAATCGTCGCTGTGCTTGCTTTTCTGGTGATTGGCAGCTTGATCGCCGAAGGCATTCGCTCCCGCCTGCATGCCGAGAGGACGCTGGCCACTGCGGCCGTCGAACAGGATGTGCTCTCCGTTGCCGTCACCACACCCTTGCGCGGAGCTGCGGCTCAGGAGATCACGCTGCCGGCAAACACCCAGGCCTTCATCGATACGCCGATTTACGCCCGCACGAGCGGATATTTGCGCAAGTGGTACGCCGATATCGGCACCCGGGTCCACGCCGGTGAGCTGTTAGCGGTGATCGAGACTCCTGAACTGGATGAACAGGTGCGCCAGGCGGAATCAGACGTGGCCACCGCCCAGGCAAACCTGCAGATTGCCGACATTACTGCCGCACGCTGGACCAAGCTGTTGGCCAAGAACGCAGTTTCCAAGCAAGAGACGGACCAGGCGACGAGCGATCTGAAAGGTCGCCAGTCCGCGCTTTCCGCAGCGGAAAGCAATGTAAAGCGCCTGCAGCAGTTGCAGGGGTTTGAAAAAATCTATGCGCCCTTCGACGGCGTCATCACGGCGCGCAACATCGACATTGGTTCGCTGATCCAGGCAGGGGACAGCAATTCCCCGCAGGCGGAGCTGTTCCATATGGCAGCGACCGACAAACTGCGGTTGTTCGTCCCAGTGCCGGAGGTTTATGCCAACCAGGTGAAGAACGGCAGCCACATCGCCGTCACTTCAGACGCTCTGCCCAATCAGAAATTCACCGGGACCATCGTTCGCAATTCCGATGCCATCGACCCCTCGAGCCGCACCCTGAATGTCGAAGTGGATGTGTTGAATTCCGACCATAAACTGCTGCCCGGGCAATATGCGTTTATCCATCTGCCGATTCCGCCCTCCGCCTCTTCAATGACCTTGCCCGCCAACACTCTGCTGTTCCGCGCGGAAGGACTGCGCGTGGGGGTGGTACGTGACGGACGGGCGCAATTGGTTCCGATCGAGATCGGCCATGATTACGGGGCCAAGGTGGAAGTTATCTCCGGCCTCGCCCCACAGGACCAGGTGATCCTCAATCCGCCGGACTCGCTCTCTGAGGGTGAGATGGTGCAGGTGGGGAAAGGCGACATCCAATGACACGTTCTGTCGCAGTTTCGGTTACAGTGGCCCTTCTCGGCGTTTCCGGCTGCATGGTGGGCCCGAATTACAAGACTCCCGCTGCTATCACAGCGCCCGCATTCAAGGAGGCGCCGCCTGCATCCTACACGCAAAACGACGGATGGAAGGCCGGCCAGCCAGGCGATACGAGGCTCAAGGGCGATTGGTGGAGCGTATTTCGCGATCCTCAACTGGATGGACTGGAAGCGCAGGTCGACGGAGCCAACCAAACGCTCAAATCGGCTGCCGCCAATTTTCGCGCCGCCAGGGAGCAGATTGGCTACGCGCGTTCCAATGAAGCCCCGACGATCGCGGTAGATCCATCGATTGCCACGGTCCGCGACTCGGCGAATCAACCTTACTTCAACAAGACGTATGCGAATAATGGTGGCGGCAGCTTCTCCCTCCCGGTCGACTTGAACTACGAGATCGACTTGTGGGGACGCATCCGGCGGGGTGTTACGTCGGCCCGGGAGCAGGCGCAGGCCAGCGATGCGGACCTGGAAAGTGTGCGCCTCAGTCTGCACGCCGAGTTGGCGATTGACTACTTCGGATTGCGCGCGGCGGATGCGCAGGAAAAACTCCTCGACGACACCGTGCAGGCATATCAAAGCGCACTGCAGTTGACCCAGGATCGCTTCGAGGGCGGCGCGGCGCCGCAGTCGGATGTGGCCGAAGCCAGGACCCAGCTCGACGAGGCGCGGGTTCAACGCACGGACCTCGAAGTCCAGCGCACGCAATATGAGCATGCGATTGCGGTTTTAATTGGCAAGCCCCCCGCGGAATTGACCCTCCCCCCCATTCCGCTGGAGCAAGCGCGGCAGGTCATGCCCGATGTCCCGGGCCTGATGCCGGCTGAGTTGCTCGAACGCCGCCCGGACATTGCGGCCGAGGAGCGTCGCATGGCGTCGGCCAACGAACAGATAGGGATCGCCCAGGCTGCCTTCTACCCCACTCTTTCGCTGAGCGCGATCACCGGATTTCAGGGCACTTCCGCGACCAATTGGTTGAACTGGCCCAGCCGCTTCTGGGCCGTGGGACCGGGTTTATCCCAGACCCTGTTCGACGCGGGCCGCCGCCGTGCCGTCAAAAACATTTCCGTGGATCAGTACGACTCCACGGTGGCCAACTATCGGCAGGCGGTTCTTACCGCGTTTCAGCAGGTAGAGGACAACCTCGCGGCGCTGCGCGTCCTCGAAACGGAAGCGCACCAGCAGCGCGAGGCGACCACCTCCGCCGAGCAATCCCTCGACCTGTTTCAAACCCGTTACGAAGGCGGCGTGGATACGTATCTACAAGTGATCACCTGGCAAACCGCGGCCCTCAACGACCAGCGCAACGATCTGGAAATCCTGCAAAGGCGCCTGGACGCCAGTGTTTTGCTGATCAAGGCTCTTGGCGGAGGATGGGACACGTCGCAAATGCCGCGGATGTAAGGTGGATGCATGGCGGAATCATTCGCGCTGGTGAATTGTGCGCAGCTGCTGACGCTTGCCGGCCCGGAGCGGCCACGTGTGGGCGGGGAAATGCGCGAGCTGGGTATCGTGCGCGATGGAGCCCTGCTGATCACGGGGGAGCGGATCGAAGCCGTGGGTTCGCGCAGCGGCATCGAGGCACTTTCACACGAAAATACGCAGGTCATCGATGCCGGCGGACGTGTCGTGACTCCCGGCTTTGTCGACGCGCACACCCACCTGGTCTTTGCCGGAAATCGTGCCGACGAGTTTGAGCTGCGCTGTACGGGCGTCACTTACCAGGAGATAGCCCGCCAGGGCGGGGGCATCCTGTCGACTGTCCGGCGCACCCGGGCGGCGACGGAAAATGACCTCGAGGCCATTGCGCGGAAACATGCCTTCTGGTTTTTGCGCAATGGCACCACCACCATCGAAGCCAAATCCGGTTATGGATTGAGTCTCGAGGCGGAGTTGAAGATTCTACGAGCAGTCCAGCACACGGCAAAGACCACGCCACTGCGCTCGGTGCCTACCTTTCTCGGCGCGCATGAGGTGCCGGAGGAATTCCGCGGCCGCACGGAGGCATACGTGGATCTGGTCATCGGAGACATGCTTCCCGCGGTGGCGGAGCTGAAGCTGGCAAGCTTTTGCGACGTTTTTTGTGAGCCTCATATTTTTGATGTAGAGGCGGCGGCGCGTATCCTCGACGCCGCGCGAACAAAAGGCCTCGGCCTGCGGGTACATGCGGACCAATTCAGCTGTTCAGGGGGCGCGTTGCTCGCGGCCAGACTGGGCGCCGCCACCGCCGATCACCTGGAGCATACGGATTTGGCTTCGATTCATGCGCTGGCCAAATCCAGGGTGCAGCCCGTCCTGCTGCCAGGCTCTGTTTACTCGATCGGTGCCAAGCAGTACGCTCCTGCCCGGGCAATGATCGATGCCGGCCTGGCCGTGGTCGTGGCCACGGACTTCAATCCTGGTTCTTCGCCAGTCGCGTCCATGCCTGTCATTTTGTCGCTGGCCTGCACCCAGATGAAAATGACTCCGGCAGAAGGCATCACCGCTGCAACCATTAACGCGGCGTGGAGCCTTGACCTGGGGAGGGAAGTGGGTTCCCTCGAGCCGGGCAAGGTAGCCGACTTTGTGGTGCATGAAGCCGGTGACTACAGGGAGATTCCTTACTTCCTCGGAACCCAGCGGCCGGCAATGGTTTTTGCGCGGGGCGAACGCGTCGCATAGCGTTAAGCGGCGTGATGACAGAAACGCTTCCACTCATTCTCGACATCTCTATTTTAACGACCCGGTTTGCGGGCGGTTGTCGCGAATCTCCAGGGACTTGTACTATGCTCAAGTTCACTTGCGAGGTCCACAATGCGAGCTGTGGCAAGATTTGTCGGATTGGCCGGTGCTCTCCTGGCTTCTTTTGTAACCCGCGCCGGGGCGGCGGAATTTCCCTTTCAGGATCCCTCGCTTCCCATCGAGCAGCGTGTCGCCGACCTGGTTGGCCGGTTGACGCCGGAAGAAAAAATCTCCCAGATGTCAATGACGGCGGCGCCGATTCCACGCCTGGGCATCCCGGAATATACATGGTGGAACGAGGGGCTGCATGGTGTGGCGCGTTCCGGCTACGCCACGGTGTTTCCCCAGGCTATCGGGCTCGCCGCGACCTGGGATACGGCCCTTATGCATTCCGTGGGAGACACCATCTCCACCGAGGCGCGTGCCAAATATTCCGATGCCATCGCGCACGGCAACCATCGTATCTACTTCGGCCTGACCATATGGTCGCCCAACATCAATATCTTCCGGGATCCGCGATGGGGGCGAGGGCAGGAGACCTACGGTGAAGATCCCTATCTCACGTCACGCATGGGCGTGGCCTTTGTGACCGGGCTGCAAGGGGACAATCCGAAGTATTTGAAGGTGGTTGCGACGCCCAAGCATTTCGCCGTGCATAGCGGCCCGGAGCAGCTGCGCCACGGGTTCAACGTTGACCCCTCGCCACAGGACCTGCAGGCAACGTACCTTCGCGCCTTCGATGCCACCATCACGGAAGGAAAAGCGGCATCTTCCATGTGCGCCTACAACGCCGTAGACGGAGTACCCTCATGCGCCAACGATATGCTGCTCAGGAAAACAATGCGCGGCGAGTGGAAATTCGGCGGCTTTATCACGTCGGACTGCTGGGCTGTGACCGATATATGGAAGGGACACAAGTTTGCGCCGGATGAAGAGCACGCCGCGGCGCTGGCTCTGCGCGCCGGCACCGATACCAGTTGCGGCCCGGAGTTTGCCGCGCTCGGCCAGGCGTTGAAAGACAAGCTGGTGAGCGAGAGCGAAATCGATACTGCGGTGAAGCGATTGTTCACGGCGAGATTTCGTTTGGGTATGTTCGATCCAGCGGAAGATGTTCCCTTCGCCCGAATCCCGATGAGTGAAATTGATTCGCAGGCCCACCGGGAACTGGCTCGGCAGATGGCCCGCGAATCGATGGTTCTGCTCAAGAACAGCGATGGAGTGCTGCCGCTCGAGTCCCGGGGAAAAACCATTGCGGTCGTCGGTCCCAATGCCACCATGCTCGAGTCGCTGGAAGGCAATTACTACGGCCAGCCCATGCGCCCGGTGTTACCGCTCGATGGCATCGAGAGCCGCTTCGCAGGCTCCAAGGTTCTTTACGCGCAAGGCTCGTCCTATGTGGCAGGCTTTCCCGTGGTCGTGCCGCGCACGGTTTTACGCAGCGGCAGCGAGATGGGGCTCAAGGGGGAGTACTTCAACAATTCCGACTGGCAAGGGCAGCCAGTGCTGACGCGGGTCGACAAGCAGGTGGACTTTGACTGGAACGCCGCGTCTCCAGCTGAAGGCATCGGGCCGGGCGCCTTCAGTGTGCGCTGGACGGGCTCGATTGCCGTGCCCGGCGCGGGCGATTATGCGTTTCAGATCACCTCGGAACATTGTTCACCCTGCGACGGCGTCGACAAATTTCGCCTCCTTCTGGATGACAAGCAGGTGTTTGAGTCGGTCCGCGATCAGAAGCAAATCACCGGGGAAGCGGCCTTCCATATCCATTTCGACGACTCTGCTCCGCATGCGATGCGGGTGGAGTATTCCCATTCGGCCCCTATGTTCGGTGCGGGTGTGCACTTCAAATGGCAGCCGGAGGCGGGCGTGATGCGCGAACAAGCCGTACAGGCGGCTCGGCAGGCGGATGTCGTGGTGGCGTTTGTCGGGCTGTCTCCCAGCCTGGAAGGAGAAGAGATGCCGGTGCAGCTCGAGGGCTTTAGCGGCGGGGACCGAACCAAAATCAATCTGCCGCAGTTGCAAGAGGACCTGCTAAAGGCTCTCGCAGCCACGGGAAAACCGCTGGTTGTGGTTCTGATGAATGGGAGCGCCCTGGCTGTGCCGTGGGCTAAAGAGAACGCTACAGCTATTTTGGAAGCCTGGTATCCAGGCGAAGAAGGAGGGACCGCGATCGCCGAGACCCTGGCCGGCGACAACAATCCCGCGGGCCGTTTGCCGGTAACTTTCTACGCGTCGCTCGATCAGCTTCCACCGTTTGAAAACTACTCCATGGCGGGACGCACTTACCGCTATTTTGCCGGGCAGCCGCTTTATGGTTTCGGCGACGGCCTCAGCTACACCACGTTCGCTTTCAATCATCTGAAGCTTTCACAGACAGACCTCAAGGCCGGGGACCCGCTTACGGTGGAGGCGGACGTGACCAACACCGGGCAAAGAAAAGGAGACGAAGTGGTGGAACTTTATCTCCGCGGCCCGCAAATGGGCGGCGCGCCGCTGCGATCCCTGCGTGGGTTCAAGCGCATCTCCCTCAGTGCGGGAGAGACTACCCACGTTTCCTTCAACCTGACTCCAGAGGGCCTGAGCCAGGTTGATGCAAAGGGAACTCGTGCCGTAGAGGCCGGCGGCTACACTCTCTCTTTGGGTGGGGCCCAACCGGGGCACGGCGCCGGGGCTGACGGGCAGCTGCGAATTCATGGGCGCTATATTCTGAAGCCCTGAAGCCCTGAAGCCCTGAAGCCCTGAAGCCCAGCTCCGGCACAATTGCCCCAGCTGGTTACGCAGTGATGACACCGCGCGCGGAACAAATCCTTAAGACGGCAATGGCCGTGCTCTCTTGCCGACAATCGAGCTACAATCTCTCCTGCCGGGAGGCATTTTTGACCCCTTCTCATTGCATATGGGCTTTCTACCGCGCGGCCATCGCAGACCTCGGGAAGCCATGAAGCTTCTGCGCACTTGCCTGCTCTCCATTTTGGCCATCTTCGCTTTCGCGCTGGGAATGGCGCAGATACCACCAGCGGCAACGCTGGCCGGAATTGCCCATGTCGCGATTCGTGTTTCGGACCTTAAGCGGTCGCGCGATTTTTACCACAAGCTCGGCTTCGAGCAGTCATTTGCCCTGACCAAAGACGGGGTTACGACGGAAGTATTTCTGAAAGTAAACGATCGGCAATTCGTGGAAATGTATCCGCAGCAGTCCGGAGCGGAACTTGGTTTTATGCACCTATGCTTCGAGTCCACCGACCTGGAGTCCCTGAATAAAGCCTACCTGGCGCGTAGTCTTACGCCCACGGCGGTGAAGAAGGCCGGAGCGGGCAATCTGCTGTTTACCATGGTTGGCCCGGAGCAGCAAAACATCGAATTTACTCAGTACATGCCCGGCTCTCTGCATTCCAAAGACAAGGGACTGCATTTGGGAGCGGATCGCATCTCGAGCGAGATCTGGGGCGTCGGCTTACGCATGGAGGATCCGGTGGCAGCCCGCTCCTTCTATGAACAAAACCTTGGCTTTCACGAAGCCCCTAAACCAATGGAGCCTGGCGTGATCCCGCTGCTGCTCCCGGGCAATTCCGGAGAGGTGATACTGATAACGCCTAACCCTGATGAAATTCTTTTCTCTGTGGACAGCCTGAGACACACTGCCTCGCAACTCACCTCCCTGAACATTGCCTTTCAAAAACAGAGCGCTACGATTACCGTTCAGGATCCGGATGGTGTCCGGCTGGTGTTTGCAACTACCAAGGAGTCATGGTTGCACCTGCCGCCTGGTCACGTCCCATGGCGGACAAAGAATTAAAGAGTCTGTGTGCGAGCCGATGGTTCCATAG
>JBARKD010000136.1:0-2500 GCA_049800615.1 Acidobacteriaceae bacterium
GAAAGGATTCGACGATCTGAGCAGAAAAGGCATCGCTGAGGTCCTTCGACTCCGCGTCAGAGGCGCTCCGCCCGAGCGGCACCCGAATTTTTCCGTTACTCCACCGAACATTCAGAAGCCATTTTGATTTATTGCATGAATCAATGGGACGGGCCGCTAGCTCTCGAGTAGATCCAGGCGCTTTAAGACGCTCTCCGCAAGGCGACATCAGCGAACACGGCCCCTCTTCCAGGTACCCATCGCGAGTAAACTGAAGCCGAGGAAGTTTGTGATCACCCGACGGGAGCCCTCGACGGTCCAGCCGCTGTTCGAGTTGTGTGTTGCCTATGCCCTGATTCTTGGGGCCATATGGACCTTGAATCCATGGCAAAGGTACTTCTATTGGACGGCTATCCTCTGGGTGGTTATATTGACGGCGATCAATCGTCCTACGTGGGAAAATCTGGGCCTCGGTCTTCGCGGGCTTCTCTCATCGCTGTGGGTTGTGGGCGCTGCCGGCTTTCTGGCAGCCTTGGCCGTCTACATCGCGGAGCGTATGCATTCCCTGCATCCTTTGCATGGTCCCACACCGCTTGTACCCCACGTCTGGGGATACCTGGTCTGGGCGCTTATGCAGCAGTTTTTGTTACAAATCTATTTCCTTCTGCGCCTGATGCGATTGCTTCCCGGCAAATTGGCGCCGATCCTGGCGGCCGCACTGCTGTTCTCTCTTGCCCATCTGCCGAATCCGGTGCTGACCCCGATCACGCTGGTGTGGGGCATTGCTGCCTGCGTGTTGTTTCTGCGCTACCGGAATATTTGTTGGCTCGGGCTCGCCCACGGAATCCTCGGACTTTGCGTCGCAATTATTGTGCCGGATTCAATCCAGCATCACATGCGGGTCGGCGTTGGCTACCACAGATATCATCCTCACCGCAGCCACACCGACCAGATCGTATCCACGGAAGCATGGGTTATGGCGGAGGATCCGACCCGGCGCGCCTGACGCCACGCCAGCCCATAAAAGATCCCGGCCAGAGCAGCCAGCAGCACGTAGCGCCAGTTAAAGAACGTGGTCCGTTTATTGAAGTGCGAGAGCCCAAACAAGGCGGAGGTGATGAGCAGGGAACGGGCTGGCCCGACTCGCCGCTCGAGAAGGTTTTGCATCCAGCCGCGAAAGAATAGCTCTTCCGGCACCGCGATAAAGAAGAAGGTAAACAGCCATGCCATCAAGACATGCCAGGGCGAAGGAATGACGCGATGGAAATGGAGAAATTTCAGCCATAGGCCCAGGCCGCCTGCAATGGGAGTGTAGGCAGCAAGTGCGAACAATCCAATCGCGAAATCCTGCCGCCTCAGGCGAAGATCGAAGCCTACCCGGCGCAACTGCCGTATGCCCAGGAAGCCATAGATACCCGCATCGAGCAACAGCACCTTATTGAAGAGCGCGAGCCCCGGCCCCCATGCCGGCTCAAACCAGCGTAAGTCGACGGCCAAGCCGATGACCAGCAGGATCAGGAAATCGCGCCACCCTCCCCGCTGCTCCGGGTCGGCCTGGCTGGCCTCATAGAGCAGCAGGCTGATGCCCACCGGCAGCAAAGCATAGAGCGCCAGCCAGCCCCAGCGAAAAATACCCAGCGACGTGGAGACCAGCGCATAGGGAACAGCAAGCACGCAGGGAACGAGAATGCGCACCTTTAGTGGCAGGCGCTGCAGCGACAGAACGAAGTTCGGACAGAATGCCGCCGGCAGGTACGGGAGCAGCGCAAGTATCGCGGCGGCAAGGATCGCAGGATGGGAAAGCGCCCGCAGCATTCACCGGCCAAATTGCCGCAAATGATGATCAGCATGCAAGTAACCCCAGCGCATCCAGTCCTTCACGCTCATTCGCCCAAAGATCGGATGTGTGGGGCAGGGCATGGGCGAAGCATCGCAGAACCGGTCAAGGTTGCTAAGCAAAGAAGCCAAATCCTGGCGGAAGTCAACCGGAATCGAGCCACCCACTCCTTGCTCCATCTCGGGCCGCGTTCGATACCCTTTCGCCCAGGGCAACGGGGAGTTCAGAGCCAGGCTCTTGAGCACCGTGCGCTGCAGGAAACCCGTGGCCGGGCTGGCATGCTTCTCTCCCAGGGCACACTTGTACGCATCGTTCAGGTGGCACACCATTTGGTGAACGGACATTCGGCCCCAGCGCCCTTGATCTTCAAACGTCAGCGCCTTGGCTCGTCCAACTATGTCCCGCCTATCGGCGGCGTTGCCCAAAGTTTTCACGTCAATGCGCGATCATTCGATGGCACGCGGACTGCATCTTCCCCGCGATCGAGTCGGAATATACATTTACCGATCCCTGCGCGTCCCACCAGATGTAGGGCCCGGCCGCGTAACGTGCGCCAGAACCGGAGTTTACATTGGCAAAGATCAGAGATGATTCATGGACCGGGACAACGACCAGGCTGTTTCCTCCGCCGTCAATGTACTCTACGGAAAATACACCT
Organism: Acidobacteriaceae bacterium; assembly: GCA_049800615.1. Lineage (GTDB taxonomy): Bacteria > Acidobacteriota > Terriglobia > Terriglobales > Acidobacteriaceae > PALSA-350. Next base: position 2,475 of record JBARKD010000136.1, read on the forward strand.
GCGGGCAGGCCCATGGCCGCCCCTTT
>JBARKD010000137.1:0-7210 GCA_049800615.1 Acidobacteriaceae bacterium
GGATGGGGTACCCGATCCTTGGTCCGCCGGTGACCGAGTTCTCACGCACACTCTTCAGCCCCGCCGTCAAATCGAACAGAAGACCGGCTTCACAGGCTGCGGAGAAAACGCGGTTTTTGTATCAGGGCCCGACTTCAGTCGGGCCGTAAATGATTCAGAATACGTCGGGCTTTAGCCCCTGCTTCACGTCTCTCTTGCTCGATCCCGATTTTTTCCGCAGACTGTTCAGCCGCTGAGGGTACAATTTCCATCCGCAGACAGAATTGTCATCCTGAGAACGTCCGACTTTATTACGCTAGGCCTGGCTACCGGCGGTCGAGGGATGACAAATCCTTGTAGATACCCGCGGCAGCCGTCGCAGTTTGCTCCATGGCTTGCTTGCGATTGTGATTCTCTTTGCCCGTTTGATCCGAAGCATCGTTGATCGGAATCGTCGTCTGCTGCGGGCCGCGGTTCGACGGAACCGCTGAGCCGCGGCGGAGCAATTGCGGCGCCCCGTCTTGAGCGGAGGACAAAGCTGGTTTGCTGTCAGGATTCGGGTCCGAAAGCGGCGAACTCGCCTGGAGACCGGTGACAGGAGCGTCGCCGGACATGGAAGGCATCGATCGGGTCTTTCTTAATATTTTCGCCCGGGCAACGGCTTTCTCCGAAGTAGCAGTCGTGTCCGTAATGGCGGGTTGCGCCATCTGTCCGCGGGCATAGGTGAGCAGGATACCCACGGATGGCTCGATGGACAGGAACGCTGCAAACAGGACGAATCCGCACGCGATGCGCGACCGGACCAGCCATGCGGACGGGGTTTTGGATGCCTTCAGGATGGAGTGCACGCGAGCCTTGAGCTGCCCCGCGGGAGCCGCAAAATCGATTCCCCAATTCCGGGAGTCCTGGGTAGCGTGCAACCGGGCGAAACGAATCAGGCATTCTGCATATTCGGCTCGCCGCATAGGAGAGTCGGCAACTGCGGAAAGATCGCATGCCAGCTCACGATTGAATTCCATTCTTCGCATTGCGTACCAGGCGGCGGGATGGAAGAAAAGTACGGAGCGGCTCAGGACCGCCAGTCCGTTCCATAAGAAGTCCCACCGGCGAACATGGTGTAGTTCGTGGAGCAGGATGTCTTCGAGCCCTGAGGAATCCTGTTCCAGACAAACATCAGGCAGCAGGATGGTCGGCCGGATCCAGCCAAAGGTAGCCGGGGATGAGGCGCCGGACAGCACCAGCACGCGCGAACGGGACACGTGCAGCTTACTGGCAAGAGTCTGAAATGTTGTTTCGACCTCCCCCGGCGGTTGGCTGGTAAAGCCGAGAATCCAACGCAATCGCCTCAGCCGTTGGATATGCGCAGTGAGCTGATAGGCCAGAACCAGCAGGTACGCAATCCCGATAACCCGCAATCCAACGCCCAGAGGCAGCACCCAGGAGGGTGGAATCTGAAAGGCAGCGGCGGCCGGCGCGGCTGAGCGCATTACAAATCCGGAAGCGTACGCCGCGGCGGGAGCACCCGCCAGAGCGGCCTTAGCCAGCCACAGCCAGTACCCGGCAAGGCCGTACAGAAAACACGACCAGACGATAAATCTTCTGCCTGGCGAGCCGGCCAGCGAACTCAGTACCAGAAAAACCCCGAAGGCCAGCGTGGTCTTCAGTGCGAAGCCCGAAAGCGCGGTTATCAAGCCAAGCAAGAGATCTGGATTCATAGCATCCTGCGTAAGAAACTGATCTCATATATGGGCCACCGGCTTCAAGTGAGACCCCGGCCCGGCAACGGCTTTCTCCTGGGCGCCTCCAGCGCGTGCATCGATGAGATCAGCTCAGTCACGATCACCCAGTTGATGCTTCTTACGATACTCCCGCATGTAGGCCTCAAGCTCGTCGAGTTCCTTCTTTTTGATCGAGCTGGATTCCAGCAGGTTGATTACCAGCCCGGCTGCGGATCCATGAAAATTTCGTGACACCAGCGCTTGCACGGAAAGCTGATCGATGACTTTTCGCGAGACCAGCGGCCGGAATACAAACACTCGTCCCCGCGCCTCGTGAGTTATAAAGCCTTTGTTCTCCATAATTCGCAGCAGGGTCTGCGTAGTTTTGTAGTGCGGCCGCTCTTTTTCCGGATGGCCACTCACCACATCCTCCACGGTCCCTGCCTGCAAATCCCATAGAATTTGCAGGAGACGCAACTCTGCCGTGGTCGGTACCGGAACCTTCTTATTCCTCATTCATGCCTCACCGCGAATCTCAACGATTTAAGTCTAAGTCTTAAACATTAAAGAGTAAAATCAGGCAAGGTGATTAAAGCAAAAGGACATTCTAAATCCCGGTTTGCGGAGTTGAGCGCCGAAGGCGGAAGGGCAGGATGGGGTTGGCTGTCCGCCGCCATTCTGGCCTTCCTTTTTTGCCCTCCGGCGCGCGGGCAAACTTCGTTGACCGAGGTTCCCGCCGCAACGCCGCTCTCCGTTCAGCTCCTTCAGCATGTTCCTATGAGAAAGGGCGAATCTTTAGACGCGCGCTTGCTCTATCCGGTTTACGTCGATAACCGGATTGCGATTCCGGCCGGAACAGCCGTTCGTGGCCGGGTCATGCAGCTGGATGCGGATCGAAGCCGGCGGATCCATGCCCGCCTGCGGGGAGATTTCACTCCCTTCCACATCCCGGTAGTGCGTTTCGATGAGCTGGTGCTTCCTGACGGCGAGGTCAAGCACATTATCAGTGATAGCACAACGAATGGCGCCCCGATCTTGCACCTGTCGCCTCTTCCGCGAAAGAAAAAGGGTTCCCTGATTTCACGCCAAATCGCCGCTGAGAAGCAGCGGGTGAAAGACGCGACCGCAGAGATCACCGCGCCCGGACGCGGGGACCGTCTCGTTCAGTTCCTCTACACGCAACTGCCATACCACCCGGAACGGATCGAAACCGGGACGGCTTGGGTGGCGGAGTTGGCCCAGCCGCTCACGGTTGTGGACCCTCCATCCACCCAAATCGCAGGATTGAAGCCGTCACGTCCGGCGACCCCAAGCGAGGCAAAATCGGAGGCGCCCGAGTGGCGATTACACGCTTACCTGCAACAGACGGTCAGTTCCGGCACAGCGAAAGCCGGGGACAAATTCGAGGCGCTGGTCTCCGAACCGGTCTTTAACGCCGAACATGCGATCGTGGTACCCCAGGGCTCGATGTTAGTAGGAGAAATCACGCGAGCCAAACCGGCTCGTTCCTTTGCACGACAAGGAAAGTTACGTTTCCGGTTTCGGGCGCTGAGGCTTCCAAACGGTTTTACTCAGCCGGTCGAGGGTACGCTTACGGGAGTCGATGCCGACAAATCCACGAATCTCCAAATGGACTCGGAGGGAGCGGTTCAACCGAAGACGCAAAATCGCGTCATTTTGCCTCTGGCGCTGACACTCCTGGCGACCCGCGCTTTTGACGACGACGGAAATTTAGGCGCCCAAACTACGGTTGCCTCCAACGGATTCGGAATCATAGGCCGGGTTGTAGGGATCGCCGCGGGCTCGCGCAATGTGGCAGCGGGCATCGGACTCTACGGGGCCTCGCTTGCCATCTATGACCTTTGGCTGGCACACGGTAAGAATGTGACGTTTGTTAAGAACACCCGGATCGAAGTGACCACCACGCCGGCTCGGAATCAGATCAGCGCGCCCCCCACGGACAAGAGACCGTCCGGCTCGCAATAACGGACGCGCCGATTCGTCCTGCTTTGCGCGACGTGAAGGGGCGGGGCTCCAAACGTTCAGAAGCCATTTTGATTTATTGCATGAACCAATGGGACGGCGTGCTAGGCCGGCACTTCCCTGCTCTGGACGGCGTGCCGCAGAGCCATGCGCGCCAGCAATCGCGTCGAATCAAGCGTAGGCAAGGGCGAATTCGCGTCGTTCATGAGCAGGGGAATCTCCGTGCAGCCGAGCACCACGGCGTCGCACCCCTCGTCTTTCATGCGCTGCATCACCTGTTGAAAGGTGGCCACGGCTTGCGGCTTGAAGACGCCGTAAACCAATTCCTCAAAGATGATGCGATTGATCTCCTCGCGCTCGTCCGGGTTGAGTCGCACATATTCTAGCCCGCGCGCTTTCAGCTTTTCCGGATAGACATCGCTCTCCACCAGGTAACGAGTCCCGGTAAGACCGATGCGGCGGAACCCGCGGCCTACAGCCTGAGCCGCGACGACGTCTGCTATATGTAACCATCGCACCGGCAATTTGGAAGCGATGAACGGCAGCGCCTGGTGGATGGTGTTGTCCGGGCATATGAGAAAATCCGCGCCGATCTGCGCCAGTTTATTGGCGGACGAGAGCATCAGGCTGCCCACTCCCCGCCAATCGTCGCGATCGATGTATTTCATGTACTCGGCCAGCGAGTGGGTGTGCATCGAGATTTCGGGATGATCGTGCCGACCCAGGAGATCTGCCCCTCCCAGGCAGATCGAGCGGTAGCAAAGAGCGGCTCCCTCCGCGGAGCAGGCGACGATACCGATGTGCTGTGTCATGACCGTTTGATTTTAGGGCATGACCGTTTGATTTTATGATAGGGGCGATGCAAACCCGCCATATAGCCGCCCTCTTATTCTCCAGCCTTCTTGCGCTGACGCCCCACGTTCACGGCGAAACAGGAGAGGAAGGTTGGCTTCGCTATGCTCCTCTGCCCCAGCAGGCAGCACAGCAATACAGAAACATCCCGCGCCTGATCCTTGCGCCGGGGGAGTCCGCTGTTGCCCACAGCGCCGCAAATGAATTAGCGCGCGGACTGCATTCCATGCTGGGAACCAACACCCAGGTTTCCTCGAGTGCGCCGGCTCCCGCTGGGGATCTGTTTGTTCTTGGAACCGCTGCCGAGATCCAACATGTGCTGCCAACCTGGAGCTCCCCTTCGCCTATCCCGGCAGAAGGCTTTAATTTCTCCCGGCTTACCGCGAACGGTCACAATTTCTGGATCATCGCGGGCGGAAGCGATCGGGGCGAGCTTTATGGCGTCTTCCACCTCCTCCTGCGGATCGGGCAGGAAAAGCCCCTCGCCGCCGATGCGGAAGTGCCCTCCTCGCCCATTCGCTGGGTCAATCAATGGGACAACTTCGACGGCAGCATTGAGCGCGGCTACGCCGGGCGCAGCATCTTTTACGACCAGGGCCACGTGCGAGCGGATCTTCACCGGGTTTCGGAATACGGCCGGCTGCTGGCTTCCGTGGGCATTAACGGCGCGACCGTAAACAACGTCAACTCCGACTTGCGCACGCTGGAGCCGGAGATGATTCGCGAGTTAGCCCGTATCGCGGACGCCCTTCGCCCCTGGGGCGTGCGCATGTCGCTGTCGATTGATCTTTCCAGTCCACAGGTTGTGGGCCACCTGCCTACCTTCGATCCCATCAACCCCGAGGTTGCCACCTGGTGGCGAAAGAAGGTCGATGAAATCTACAGCGTCATTCCCGACTTCGGCGGCGTTGTCATCAAGGCGGATTCCGAAGGTCGTCTTGGCCCATCGAAATACCATAGAACGCCGGCGCAAGCCGCGAATGTTGTCGCCCGCGCTTTGCGCCCCCACGGAGGCTTCGTTCTCTATCGCGGTTTCGTTTACAACAATCATCTCGACTGGAACAACCTCAAAGCGGACCGCGCGCGCGCCGGCTACGACAATTTCCGCGCTCTGGATGGCGCCTTCGATCGCAATGTCATCATCCAGGTCAAGCATGGGCCGATTGACTTCCAGGTGCGCGAGCCGGTTTCCCCGCTGTTTGCCGCTCTGCGCCATACCAACCAGGCGATCGAACTCCAGATCACGCAGGAGTACACCGGCCAGCAACGCCACATGGTGTTTTTGGTGCCCATGTGGAAGGTCGCGCTTGACACCGACCTTCACCTGCTGAACCGCTACACCCCGCTCAGCGAAATCGTTGCGGGTAAAACCTTTCACCAGCCTTTGGGTGGCTTTGTGGGCGTGGCCAACGTTGGCCTCGATGCCAATTGGCTGCATCATCCGATGGCCATGGCCAATCTGTATGGTTTCGCAAGGCTGGCGTGGAACCCTGATCTGACGGCTCACGAAATCGCCGACTCCTGGACCCGGCTCACCTTCGGCAACGATCCCAAAATCCTTTTCATCGTGAACGGACTGCTGGAGAATTCCTGGCGGGTGTACGAACTGTACACGGGCCCGCTGGGCATGGGAACCCTCACCAATATTCTCGGCATTCATTACGGGCCTGGCATCGAATCGGCCGAACGCAATGGCTGGGGGCAGTGGTTTCGCGCCGACAGCAAAGGTATCGGCATGGATCGCACGGTGGCCACGGGCACGGGATACATCGGGCAATATCCTCCGCAATTGGCCAAGACCTACGAGTCGTTAGAAACGTGTCCTGACAGCCTGCTGCTGTTCATGCACCACGTGCCTTACGACTACACGCTGCATAACGGCAAAACGCTGGTGCAATACGTGTATGACTCGCACTACGAAGGGGCTTCCCTGGCCGCTTCGTATCCGTCGCGATGGAAGACGCTTCGCGGACTCATCGACGATCAGCGCTATTGGCAAACGCTCGCCCTGTTTGAGTATCAGGCGGGCCACGCGATCGTTTGGCGTGATGCGGTGACCGAATGGTTTCACCACATCTCCGGTATTCCGGACAAACTCGGCCGGGTCGGACACTACCCGAACCGCATCGAAGCTGAGTCCATGCAGTCGGATGGATATACCCCGGTCGATGTGACCCCCTGGGAAACCGCCTCGGGTGGCAAAGCCGCGGTTTGCAACCGCGCTGCGCCGTGCACGCTGACGGCAAAGCCGGGCAGGCCGGAAGGCACTTACTCCATTGGCGTGCGCTATTTCGATCTGCGAACCGGTGTATCTCAATTCGAGCTACTGCTCAATGGGAAGTCGCTGGCCCACTGGAAGGCCGATGACACACTTCCCCCTGCCGCGATCGATGCCCACCTTGATGGCAGCACCAGCACACGCTTCATCGTGCCTGGGGTGGAGCTCAAACCGCGGGATACGCTGACTCTACGCGGAACACCGAATCAGGGAGAACCTGCACCGGTGGATTACATCGAGCTGACGCAGTAGGGCTGTGACTTTTTAGTTTTGAAGGGGCGGGCCTTTTAAGCCCTCCGGGTCATTTAGACCGGGGTGGCGTCGTAGATAACTGTATTTCTTGCCCAGCGACCAAGTTCTCACGCACACTCTTCAGCCCCGCCGTCAAATCGAACAATAA
>JBARKD010000138.1:0-2885 GCA_049800615.1 Acidobacteriaceae bacterium
CCGGCCCCGCCCATTGTCGCTCTGCTTGGCCTCCTGGGAATGGTGCTCGGAGAACAGCTCGGCGGTTGGATTCTTACGAAAAATGTCAGCGTGACACAAGCTGCATCCGTCTGTCTGGTGGGTAAGCATTGGGATCAGCGAGCGACTGTGCAATCTGTAGTATCAGTTCACCCGCACGCCGACTGAAAAGAGTGCGCATAGCGCCGAACTCGTGAAAGGAGACTCAATGCGCATCGCTAAAACCCTTGGTGTGATTGCTATCGCAATCTTCCTGAGTATGGGGATGGCGCGTGTGTTCCCGATGTGGAGCACCGCCGTGGCAGTCGCTGATGCGTCTACGGCCACGCCCAACGTGACCGTGGAGCCGCAATATGATACGACCCACGTCTACGTCGCGCCCGAGGACTTCGACCGCTTCGTCGCCAGCCTTGTAGCAACCTTCGGCGGGACCACATCCAAACAGGGCGTCTTTACGGTGACGCCAACTCCGAGCAGCACCATGTCCCAGTTGGTGCTGACTCCGGTAGGAACCCTGTCGGTTTTTGGATTCAAAACGCCGGTTCCGTATCCGTTTGGAGCAGAGCGAACGGGTTACCTCGTGACCGATCTCGATGCGGCGGTCCAGGCCGCTCGGGCGACAGGCGCCGACATTCTTGTGACTCCATTCAATGACCCGATCGGGCGAGATGCCATTATCCAGTGGCCGGGCGGCGTGAACACGCAGCTGTATTGGCACACCACCGCGCCGTCCTATAAAGCTCTTCAAACCATTCCGGAGAACCGTGTGTATGTGTCGGCCGATCGCGTGGCTGCCTTCGTAGAGAGTCTTCTGGCCTTTAGTCATGGGAATGTTATCGCTGATGATGGGCACGCTCCCGGTGTTGAGATCGGACGGCCGAATGACACTTATCGGCGAATCCGTATCCAATCCAACTTCGGCAAGCTGACGGTTCTTGTAACGGATGGCCATCTTCCGTATCCATACGGGCACGAGATGACCGGCTACGAGGTTTCGGATCTCGCAGCTACCCTCGCGAAAGCCAGGGCCGCGGGAGTCCAGGTACTCGTTCCTCCCTACACTGCCGATCAGCGCACGGCAGCCCTGGTGCAATTCCCCGGCGGGTATATCGCCGAGATCCACTCGTCCTCAAGTAAATAGAGTCCGCATCGTTGAGAAAGTATCTTCGATGAGAATTGTCCTAATCCTGGCGGCGGCTCTCTTGATTGGAATGTCGAGCGCCAACGCCCAGACAGCGGAAACAGCCTCCTCTGTAATCCAGGATCGGAGTTACAAGCTGCTGAGGGAGGATGAGGATTGGAGTTTTCTGCGCGATCGAAGCCTCCGGCAGGACGTCTGGGACCCGATCAAATACATCCCGCTGCGTCGCAACTCCCCCGATTGGTATTTGACGTTCAGCGGAGAGGCGCGAGAAGTGTGGGAGCAAACCGGCAACAATAACTGGGGACAACAGCCATTCTGGAATAGCTTTTTTCTTGAGCGCTATATGTTGGGCATCGACGCGCACTATGGCCAGCATCTTCGAACTTTTGTTCAATTCAAGAGCGGTCTTGAGTCTTTCAGAATAGGCGGCCCGAGGCCGATTGACGAGAAGAAGCTCGACTTCCAGAATGCCTTTTTGGATGTCGCAACGTCTGGCGAGCAAAACTGGATCAGGTTGCGAGCCGGGAGACAGGAGCTGGAGTACGGCGATGGGCGCCTGATTGATGTGCGGGAGGGCCCAAACGTTCGCCTGAGCTTCACCGGATTCAGAATATTGAGCAAGGTGGGATCGTGGCATGCCAATGGATTCGCGGTTCGTCCTGACATAGACAACTTTGGGTTCTTCGATAACGTGCCCAATAGCCAAGTCGAATTCTGGGGCGTGTATTCCTGGCGTCCCTTATCCAAGGGCGTTTCTCTTGACGCATATTACCTAGGTCTTGATCGAAAAGAGGCGGCATACGAGCGGGGCACAGCCCACGAGGTGCGGCAAACCCTGGGCACAAGGCTGTGGCGCCCAGTCGCCGAGAAGAAGCCCGGATGGGATTTCGACTACGAGGGTGTGTGGCAATTTGGCACCTTTGGGTCAGCAAATATCCGCGCATGGACACTCGCATCGGACACCGGCTACACGATTCCAAACTGGCGGCTGAAACCGAGGTTTAGTCTCAAGGCCGATGTCTCCAGCGGGGATGACCCGAAGACAAACACCCTGGGAACATTTAATCCGATTTTCCCCATTGGGAACTACTTTGGCGTGATTGCCGATACCGGCCCTGGTCCGGTGAACTTTAGTGACATTCACCCCCGCGTGTTGACGGAATGGGGGCATGGGGTGACTGTCTCAACCGACTGGATTGTTTATTGGCGACAGAGCCTTCAGGACGGCGTCTATTCCGTACCCGGGACACTGATCAGGGCTTCGGGAAATAGCAATGCTCGATTCGTGGGCCAACGGCCAGGTATAGAGGCGCGATGGCAAGTGGATCGTCACATCTGGGCCCAGGCCGATTACGGAATTTTCTATGCCGGTAAGTTCTTGAAGGAGACACAACCAGGGCGGAACCTCAATTACTGGGCTCTATGGGTCGGCTACAAGTTCTAGGGGACGATCGTAGAACGATACAGTCGTTTTATCAATTCAGACTGGTGGGCATTGCGTGAATGCGGAAGGTAGTGCGCAGGCAACCAGATGTCAACAGATGGACAGTGTCAATGTGATGCCTCAAACACTGGCGTCTTGACAACTCCATCAGCCCTTACAAGCCAGATCCACCGCAAAGGAATCCTTGCGGACACTGCGAAGGTCAACGATTCTGGAATGTCGGTGCAAAAGGTCTGCTTGGAGGCTGTCTGGTTATTCGAATGGCCCTTACCTTGCAAT
>JBARKD010000139.1:0-4019 GCA_049800615.1 Acidobacteriaceae bacterium
CCGCGCAGCGGGATACCATTAGCCACCTGGAAGCTTTTATCTCCGGAAGTCCCGGGTATTAGCAGTAGGTCACGAGTTCCGTCCGGTTGCGCTCAGCCCTCGTCCGCCGAGGGACCGTACATGCCCGGAATAGGAGCGCCCATTGCGCGCAAATCGCGTCCCAGTTGCGCACGGTGATGGATCAGGTGATTCAGCACCCAGGTGCGGAAGACGTTATACCGCGAATCATCAATCCAGGTCTCGTCGCCCGCGGTCATCTTCCAATGCTCCTCCCATTTGGTCGCGGGAAAGCCGGCAAGAATTTGCTTGGCGCTGGCCGTGTCCTGATCGAACTTATCGATGATTTCCCCCTTGCTCGCGGGAATCCACGGCTTGTAATTGGCCATGTCGAAATTCAGGCCATCGTGGGAAAGCGTGGATATGGCCCATTCCCCTGCTGTCTCCGCAACGTGCGTTGCCAGGCGGCCCACGGTCATGGATTTGGGATCAGCCTTCCAGGTCAGGTCGGCATTGGCCGGAATCGCTTCCAGCATCTTTCGTGTGGAGACGAGTTCACGATCGTATTCGGCTTGCAGCGCTTTTTCCAGGTCCAAAAGAAAGCCTCCGAAGTTTCGCCGACCAGAATACGGGAAAATCAAGGCGGCGCGGTGAAAGAATGACCGCCCAAGCCTCATGAATGTCTTAGCCGCGGCCCCCGGCCACGGTGTTTATGATGTTCCCTGTTATTCAGGTTCGCTACCCTGGAGACCTTATGAATCGCAGGGAGATGTTGAAGATTTCATCGCTTGCCCTGGCCGGGGCGCCTTCGTCTGGTGTGGCCGCTCCTTCGCCGGCGGCCGGATCTCCGGTCGGCCGCTGGGACCACATCGAACTTTCGTTTACCGGGCCGTCAGCCGGTAACCCTTTTCTCGATGTTCACCTCACGGGAACGTTCCACTTCAAGAGTCGCGCTGTCACCATGGAAGGTTTTTACGACGGCGATGATGGCTACAGAATTCGCTTTATGCCGGACGAGATCGGCACGTGGACTTGGACGACCTCCAGCTCCTCGTCCCAGCTTCATGGGAAATCCGGCGCCTTCGAGTGTGTTGCGCCTCCGGATGGCAACCATGGCCCGGTTTCGGTACGCGATGGATTTCACTTTGGATATGCGGACGGAACCCCCTACGTCGAAGCCGGGACCACTTGCTATGCCTGGGCCTTTCAGCCGCAAGACACGCAGCGGCAGACGATCGAAACCCTCGCCCGTTCCCCTTTTAACAAGCTGCGCATGTGCATCTTTCCCAAATGGTATGAGTACAACCGCAAAGAGCCGCCGAGCTATCCCTTCCCGCGCAACGGAGAAACCAACGATTACTCCCAATTCAATCCAGCGTACTTTCAGCATCTGGACACCCTCATCCTCGAATTGCGCCGGATCGGCGTGCAGGCTGACCTGATTCTCTTCCATCCCTACGACAAATGGGGTTATCAAGCTATGCCGCCGGAAGTGAACGAACGCTATCTGCGCTATGTCATTGCCCGCTTCAGCGCCTTTCGTAATGTGTGGTGGTCCCTGGCAAACGAATATGACTTTATGAAGGGCAAGACCAACACCGACTGGGACAGCTATGCACGCACCGTCGGCGAATACGACGCTTTCGCTCGCTTGCGCTCCATTCACTACGGCTATCACCAGTATGAATATTGGCGGGCATGGTGTTCCCATGCCGGCGTGCAGGACTCACGCCTGGAGCAGGCCGCCGCCTGGCGCGCGGACTGGCAGAAGCCAGTGGTTTTTGATGAGTGCAAATACGAGGGCAACATTCCCAACATGTGGGGAAACCTCAGCGGTGACGAAATGGCGCGCCGCTTCTGGCAGGCTGCGGCGCAAGGCGCATATGCCGGCCACGGCGAAACCTATCTCTCAGCCGATGGCGTCTTGTGGTGGTCCCATGGAGGTGTTCTGCACGGGTCCAGTCCCGCAAAAATCGCATTTCTTCGCAAAATGCTGGAGGAGACGATCGCGATTGGGCCTGGACCGATCGGGTTCACCAGCTTCCGCACCAACCCGGTCGCCGCGCGCCGCAGCAACGGCTCAGTCGTTTTCTATTACTTCGACCTCAACCAACCCGCCGAGTGGATTTTTGATCTGCCCGAAAGTAGGACCTATACCGCCGAGTACATCGACACGCAAGGGCTAACGCGAAGCCCGCTGCCCGGTGAGCATTCCGGCAAAGCGGCCTTAACGTTACCGGGCAGACCATGGGGCTCAGTTTGGTTTCGTGAGAAGGGGCTGTAGGCAGTTCGATCTATCTCCGCCACAGCGTTATCTTCAAGCCACCGTAAAAGTTCCAACGGGGAAGACCGCGCAGGAAGCATACAGAGGGCACAGCAAACGGTCGCGCAAAATAACAGCGGCCCGAATGCTCGGGCCGCTGTTATTTAAGGATTTGTTGCCTCGCTATGCTGCTGCGGCTGGAACGAAACCATCGCATCCGCTGATGGGTGTGACCTTCAGGTGCAGAGACGCGTGCTTGGGATGACCGCATTCATCCAGGATCTTGAGATCAGCCTTGTGGCTGCTTCGAATGCTGACGAGCACATCGGTCTTGTGGTGTTCGCCGAAGTGGGTACAGAGACCGCACTGTCCATTCTGAACTGCTTCCATGTTCGTTTCCTCCATTGGAACAGCCGTGGGAGATCGTGCTCCACCCTTCATGCACTACGCTACTGCGTCTTTAATCTCCTGTAAATTGCGACTAAATCAGTCCATAACTCTCGGACCGGTTCGGTTCTCGCGTCGCAACTAACTGCTCAGAAGGCCGGAATGGGCGAACGGGTTGCATTGCGATGGGCCGGATCAGCCGCTCTCTTGCGCCAGGGCTCCTGCCGGTCTGGGCCAATGCGGACAGGTTGTAGACGATCGCGAGAGCAAAGAGAAACCGCAGATACCACGCCTTATGCCGGCGACGCTCATCGCCCCACCAACGTTTGATGGAACGGTGAGTAGCGCGCCCCCTCTACTTTGACTTGGGAGGACGCTTTCTCAAGTGCCTGCCAATCCTCGGGAGTGAGTTCGATGCTCGCCCCATCGAGGTTTTCTTCAAGACGAGACAGCTTGGTTGTTCCAGGGATAGGAACAATCCACGGCTTCTTAGCGAGCAGCCAGGCAAGAGCGATTTGCGCGGGCGTGGCTTTCTTCTGTTCTGCGAAGGAGGTGATGACATCGACGAGTGCCTGGTTGTGTTTGCGATTTTCTTCATTAAACCGCGGAACGGTGTTGCGAAAGTCGGTGCTGTCGAATTTGGTGTCGGCATCGATCTTGCCCGTCAGGAAGCCTTTGCCCAGCGGACTGAATGGAACGAACCCAATGCCGAGTTCTTCAAGCGTCGGCATTACCGTCTCTTCGGGTTCTCTCCAGAACAGCGAATATTCGCTCTGCAGCGCGGCGACTGGCTGCACGGCGTGGGCGCGGCGAATTGTCTTCGCACCCGCCTCCGACATGCCGAAGTGCTTCACTTTGCCTTCCCGGATGAGATCTTTCACAGCGCCTGCCACCTCTTCAATCGGAACGTTGAGATCGACGCGATGCTGATAGTAGAGGTCGATGGCCTCCACCTTGAGCCTCTTGAGCGATGCTTCCGCGACCTGTTTGATGTGTTCGGGACGGCTGTTCAAAGCGCTCCACTTGCCGCCGTCTTTAGGATTCGCCTCCCATCCGAACTTCGTCGCGATCACCACACGGTCGCGAAACGGAGCAAGGGCTTCTCCGACAAGTTCTTCGTTAACCAGGGGCCCATACACCTCAGCCGTGTCGAAGAACGTGACACCCCGGTCGACTGCGGCATGAAGAAGAGCGATCATTTCGTTCTTGTCCTTTGCCGGCCCGTAGGACCAACTCATCCCCATGCACCCCAATCCCAGAGCCGATACTTCTAGTCCGCTATCGCCTAATTTCCGCTTTTGCATCGCGATTCTCCTTGGTCGGTAACAAAACAAATCACCACTCTTGTAACGCTAGGCCTCGATCGCTCATG
>JBARKD010000140.1:0-25495 GCA_049800615.1 Acidobacteriaceae bacterium
GTTCTCGCCCATCGATTAACTTCGCCGCGCTCAATCGTTGACCGGGCTCATGCAGTAAAGAAAGGGAAATCCATGTTCATCGAACTCATGCCACTCATCGAAAAGCGACCCATAACCATCACAGTGGCAGCTCTCAAAGACGGGCATGTCCGGGTCAACGTCGTACCCGCGGCATTGGCGGAGGATAGCAAAGTAAACGAGAAGATCGAGTACTCAAATAAAGACAAAATTACTAAGATTCCTGAATCTGCGGTCCATGCTCTGACAACGCCACTCTCTCTAACCGGAGCGCCGGATGAGATCGATGCGCAACTAGCGGAGCAATTGAAGGCGTTTGTGGATTCTCATCTCGCCTTGCAGAAATCGGTGGATCGAGCCCGAAAGGAAATCACCGACGCGGTTAAGGCCATTGAAGAACGGGACAAAACCGATCGAAGGCAAGAACAGCTACAGCGCTAATGACGGACGAGAAGAACCCATACAAAGGCGAAGATGCGCCGCCCGCTGGAGGCAATCTCTCCCTTTTCGATCCCAAAGCTGCAGCGGCCAGCGACTAGCAGCCACTTAGAACAGCTGTTCCATCTTGGTCTTGTCTGAAACAGTGTCGATCAGCCTTTCTTGAAGAATCCTCAGCATATATATCCGAAGCATAGTTGTTGAGGCCTCCCATAAAACGTCCGCATACGACTTCACAATCGTTGAGGCCACCGAGGGATCCGCAGGCGCGGCCATAGTCTGGGGATGCTGAACTACAGCGAGCCCCGCTCTGAAGGCTTTACATAGATGGTGAGCACGCCAGCATTTGGAAATCACTATGGTGATGCGCGATAGCTCCTGCTCACGCGGGATCGAAGCCGTTTTTCAGCAGCACTTCGAGCTCTCCATGGCATCTGGTCAACCCGGGCTGTCAGAGAAACAGACGTTGGTTCGCCGAAACCCGGAGATCAAGGGTATGGCCACTCCTTCAACCAGACCAAACGCTCACTATTGGGTCTTGCACTATGAAGAAACGGTCAGCTGCGGGGTTGCCGTTTGCCTCACAAACTATTCCTTGAATGCAGCGCATGCCGATAACTCGTCAGCGTGGAGATCTGTATATTTCGTCATGCCGACCATGATAAAAACCTTCCTAAAATGATCGGATAGACCGAAAGTTTGGACCGACTGCCCGGTCTTGCGTGCTTCGATCAGCACCTGAATGATAAGCGCGATCCCACTCGAATTAATGTACTCCACCTTCGATAGATCCAACACGATACGCTTCACCTCGGGTGGCAGACCCTGATAGGTGCCAAGCACTGTCTCTTTCGACGTACTGGTGATATCTCCTGAGAAGCGCAAAACCGTTATTGGCTTGCCGGAAGATCCTGCTGTCTCGCTCACTCTGACGCTGGTTGTCCTATTCTGCATTTACTCCCCGTCCGGCTTCTTCAAATGGATCACCAAGCGCGCGCAACCGCCAGTCGGCTGAGAGTTGATCCACTCCACTTCATCCATCAACGCCTGGATCAGAAACTTTCCCATGCCGCGAGGGTTCTCCTCACCACCCATCTTTGAATCAATATCCGGGGGCGGAGTCTTCGCACCTAGACCGCTCCCGTGATCGCAGACCCTGATTTCAAGCGTCGTCGCAGTCATCGAAAGGATTATTCCCACTTTCAGAGACTCATCCATCCGGTTACCGTGCTCTATCGAGTTAATGCAGGCTTCCGCGACAGCGGTCTTCAGATCCTCAATTCGGTCCTCAGAGAATCCCATTAGCTTGGCTACGCTCGCTGCCGTGCTCATAGCCACCTTTTCGTGACCGAGCTTCGACGGCAGGCTCAACACGAAGACCTCGAGCACGTTCTTGTCCATATGTTCGTCTCATCCATTCCGCAGAAGTACCAGCGCAGTCATATCGTCTCTCTGCTCGGGCTCTGTCGTGAATGCTTCAAGTGTAGTCCAGATGTGGTCGAGTGCGGCTTCTGCGTCCAACGGACCGGTACGAAATGTGTCGATCAAGCGGTCTATACCAAACTCCTCGTCACCCCTGAACACCTCCGTCAGCCCGTCTGTGTAGGCAAGCAGCCGGGCTCCTTCTTCTAGTTCATATTTTTCGCTCGCATACTGAGCCGAAGGCTGCACACCGATTGGAGTCCCACTGGCTCCTAGCAATACCGGACCGTGTGCCGGTGTAGTCCATAGCAAGGCTGGATTGTGACCAGCATTCACAACTTGCAGTGAGTTGTCTTCTGGATCCAGACGAAAAAGTACCGCCGTCACATACCGGCTCCGTGCTTCCGGTCCTTCCGCATAAGACAACGTGTTCAATTGCTCGGCGACTTCGACGAGCGGTAGACCTGCCATAATCATTGCGCGAAAGGCCGCCCGGAATGAACTCGCAATCATCGCGGACGTCAGCCCTTTGCCAGCCACATCGGCCACAATCATAATCTGCTCCCCTGACGGAGCCCGCAACGAATCAAGATAATCTCCACCGACCTCGTAGGATGAAATCGAACGGATCGCAGTCTTATAGCCGGCTACAGCATGCACCGACGACGGCAGCAGACTACGTTGAATGGCTCTTGCACTGGCCAAGTCCTGCTCAACCTGTTGCAAATGTATGATCCGCTCGTGATTTCGAGCATTCTCAATTGCAATTGCGATTTGCAGAGTGAGCTGCTCAAGGAAATCTGACTCCTCAAGCGTCAGTGGCATGCCTTCGCGCGGGATTACGACGAGCTCCGTTAACAGCTCGCCAGCTTTGCCCCGAAGCGCAAAACGAAAACTTCCGCCGCCTTGTTCGGACCCGTTCGGAGTCAGGAGACTATGCGGCGGAATACGGCCCTCAGAAAACGGAAAGGAGGTGAAATATGCACCATCCATCTCTAGTTCGCGCACTACGATCTCCAGAGCAACACGCAACACCTCATCGAGTTGTATGGTGGCGTGGATGCGCCGGCTCACTTCGAGCAGTGCTTGCAGGCGTGCGACTTTCTGTTGAAGATCAAGCGTCTCGTTAACGTCCATGACTTTCACCGCAAATCGATAGAGGAAATCCCTGCTGCTGCATGGCAGCGGACAATCCAGCGAAACCGCACCAACGCCTACCTTCTAAATCAAAGTTGGCAGCGGTTGTAATTCCACGCTCAGCACAGTAATGTCGTCTTCCTGCCCGAAGCGTTGCGCCGCCATAGCAATCAGATCGGCAGATTCGATGCTGCTGGCGCCAAAGCGCTTGAAACCATAGAGTTCGCCAGACTTGCTGCGCGCTTCGACGACACCGTCGGAGAGGAATACCACGCGATCACCGGGCCCGAGACTAAAGTCAACCTGGTCGTAGGTGGTGTCGGGAGCTATACCCAAGGGTAATGCACCCGGGGTTTCCAGTTCGCGTCCATGGCAGTACGGAGAAAGATGGCCCGCATTCGCGATCCGCAAATGACCGTCCGGCCTGATCAAGGCGCAGCAACAGGTCGCAAACGAGCCACCAGTGTGCCCAGAGAGCGAAGTGTTCAAGTCGCTGAGGATGCCGCTAGGCTCGCGCGTGATCTCAACGATCTTCTGCAGCAGCCCGACGATGAGGCTTACCAGCATAGCGGCCTTGACGCCCTTGCCGCTGACGTCACCGATGACGACGAGAAGAGATTCATCCGTGCCCGGGAACAGCCGGAAGAAATCGCCGCCAACTTCCTGTGCCGGTATGTAAAAAGCCTCAATTGCGAAGCCAGGTGTCGAACCGATTTGTTGGGGCAGCATCACCTCTTGCATGTTGCGGGCGGCCTCCAATTCTGCTTGAGCCCGCTCCTGCGCACGGCTGGTTTTGTGGAAGCGATGCAAGAGCACAGCGGCGATGCTCAGAACGAACAGCAGGCCATCAATTTGGCCAATATTGACGGGAATTGGGCCTAATTGGAAAGTAGGAACGAACTCCGCGTCGGTGTCCCGTAGCCTGAGTTCATAAAGCAGCCACGCCAGACTATTCAAGATTCCGTTGAGATTAACGAAAAGGAGAGGGATAACAAGGAATCCGGCTTCTTTAAGTCCGCGAATATACCGCCAAAACAGGAGAACAGGAATCACAAGGGCATAGGGTAGCCCCCAGAGCAACACAGTCAAGTCAGAGGCACTCAGACTGATTAAACCGGCGAAATACGCCGCAACCACCAAAGGGAGCCCCAACAGCGATAGCTGATAGGTGCGCAACCA
This sequence comes from Acidobacteriaceae bacterium, assembly GCA_049800615.1. Taxonomy (GTDB): domain Bacteria; phylum Acidobacteriota; class Terriglobia; order Terriglobales; family Acidobacteriaceae; genus PALSA-350. The sequence goes on from JBARKD010000140.1 coordinate 4,195, forward strand.
GAGTGGAATAGACTGACGTAGAAATGCAAAAACGAACTGTAGCAGCAATACTTCACTAATAGCCATCAAGCCAACGTCGAGATACTTTATGGCTTGAATCGACATGGGGGATATCGACTGGAAATCGTTGACGAAGGTCCAACCGGTTATCGAGGCGAAGTAGGCCGTTATCCAGAGGTACTCGCTCTGCTTACGCTGAGTTCGGTAGAGAAGGAGCAAGCCGGCTGCCAGCAGAATCGATAGGAGCCCTACGCTAAAATCCGGCAACCACTCATAGCGCCTTTGGCTTTGCCACGAACGGTATTCGTCATTTATGGCACGCGTAGTGCCCAGCACCAAGCCGCGCTCGCCAACAATTCCGCCCCAGATATAACGCGACTCCCATCGCCACCAACACAGGAAGCGGATAGCAATGGTTATGTCACCGCTTGCAGCCGAAGGAGGAATTTCGAAAACGCGGACCAAAGCTCCATCCACGCTTTCGCCAGGCGGTAACCGGCCAAAACGTCCGACTGACTGGCCATTGACGTAAACTTCGTATGGAAAGGCCGAATAGCCGAACAAGAGACTCAAGGGAGCATGCTGAAGCGGTAATCTCACATGCAGGCGGTACCAAAAGAAGTCGCGAGGCCGGCTTACTCCTTGGTCTTGCCACGACTGTTGCGTGGAGATGATGCGCCAATGTGAGTCATCGAAATCCGGGCGGGACCACCGGGAGTCGTCGCCTGGTTGAAAGGCCCAATCGCCCGAGAGGTTGATTGAGTCTCCCAGATCTGCGGCATCCACATAGGCTCTCGGATGCACGCCACTGGCGACTTGCCCCTGGCTTGCTAACGATACCAGCAACATCAGCGCCGTCGAAGCGAAAAGCCGCGAACCTACGCGCATTTGCCGAATCATAACTTCCGGACTGGATTTTCAGGATCTATATTTCTCACAGACGTTAGAGTCAAGGGTGCGAAATAAGTTACACGATGAAAGGCCCTGACACTCTCATCGATCGAGATGGCCGATGGCTCCGCATGTAACTTCCTGCGACCTACGAACATCCAATCGATGATTTACAAAACAATGACTGTCGCCTGTAGGCATTTCGTCTTGCGCTACAAACCAAATGTGAGAGGGGAAGAACGAAACATGAAAGCAAAGAACTTGGCCGCGGACCCCGGTAAGGCATCTACAAGCGAGTCGAATTCGGACGTGCGGGCAAAGCAGGTCACAAGAACTCCAGCCGCCGAGGCGATTCAGTTGCGAGCACACGAGATTTATGTCGAGCGGGGTGGAATTCATAGATTTGACACGGACGATTGGCTCCGGGCGGAGCTAGAGTTGTCGGCTCCCAACACCTAAGAGACGGGCCAAACACCCAACAGGCGAGTACAGGAAAGAAACGAGGTTCTATTATGAGTTTGACAATCAATGTTCGTGAAGCCACAAATGCAACGATATTGCAGGTAGCGGGACGCTTAACATTAGGAGCTTCCGGGCCATCCCTTCGAGACACCGTTCGTGGACTGCTCGACAGCCTGCGTAAGAATATCGTTCTCGATCTTAGCGGAGTAACGTACTTCGACAGCTTTGGTCTCGGCCAGCTGATCGCGAGCAACGTCGAAGCCACTTCTCAGGGTGGTGCGATCAAGTTATTGAACTTGAACAAAAAAACACAGGATCTGATGTTGCTTACAAAGCTCTACACAGTGTTTGCGATTTATACGGATGAATCAACAGCGCTCATGAGCTTCGATGTCGCACCATCTCACAGTTAGGTTTCGAGTCGAACGGTATTTGCCTTTTCGGAACGTCAAAAGTCTACGGCATTCGCCGATCGTCGCAAGGAAAACCCTCGGATCAAAGCCACGCCTCTTTCGCACGCCACTTGCAACCGTCAAGGGGGTTTCTCCTTGACCCTTCTCGTCGATTTTCTTGAATCGATTCGCGCCGATGGCTGGATCTGCTCCCGAATCAAGAATCAGGCCGAAAGACACCTAAAAGAAGTCGCCAATGTATCCCTCATCTTCAGGCGGGCGCGGGAGAGCCTCGTCTTCACACTGGCTTCGCTAATGCCCAGCGCTTGTACTGTTTCGGCGATACTGAGTTTCTGCACGTCCCGCAATACGAACACGGTACGATATGTTTCAGGGAGTGAATTCACAGCTTTAATAAGTGCCTCGCGAAGCTCTTTCTGTTCCAACGCTTCTGATGGTATTTCTCGCCAGTCGGCGAGGTCTTTCGGAATATAGTCGCCATCCTCGGAGCACTGGCCCTCGTCCAACGATTCATAAAGATGGCGGCGATCCTTTCGCAACCTCATCTTCGCTTCGTTGAGAGTGATCTGGATCAGCCACGTGCTGAACTTCGCTTCCTGTCGAAAACTATGAAGACCCTTAAATGCTTTGAGGACTGCCTCCTGAACGATATCTTCGGCGTCGGCCTCGTTCCTGACCAGCGACAAGGCGGTGAGAAATATGGCGCGTTCGTAAGGTCGCACAAGCTCGTAGAAGCACTCGCTCTCTCCGTTTAGCACGCGATCGATCAGGCATGATTCTCCGGAATTCGTTTTAGTAACGTTGGCTCCGCGAGCCTTCCGGGGCCAGGTTTGATTCTCAATCGGCAGAGCTTTCTCAGAGGTTGTGGTCATCGTGGGTGCCTCTTCTTCAACTGTTGGCTGATGAACGGCGAGCAATTGTTGGGTGATGAATTGAGAGCAGTTGATTTGGGAGACTTGCCTCTGGTGAAGGTCGCGTAGCAGACCGGCTCCCTCCAGGTCAGTAAACCAAAGCTTTTTGAGGTCCAGAGTTATGGTCTTGTTCCGTAAGAGAGCGGTATCGCTCAATTGGCGCAATTCTTCTACCCAGGGGCCGATGAGCTTACCTTCCAATTGGAAATGGATCGAGACGTCTGAGTCGCTGGTGACCGAAATTCTGAGCACTGGGGATGTTTCCTCCGAAGCCTCCTTTGCTAGGGCAAGCGAAACGCCACAGGCAACAGCGCAAGAAGAAAAGGCTATGTGATTGATTAGGCAAGGATTGGAGAAAGACAAGCTTGAGCTAGCGTTCGGAGAATCCACGAACATTCGTGGGAGCGGCTAGTTGGAGGTTCGTGGCTGCGATATTTCGTGGGAGCGCCGTGACAAAGAACGCCCAATACCAAGCCGTTTCATGCGGCTGCGGAGAGTATTGGGGTGCAGGTCTAGAAGTTTGGCGGCCCCACGAGGGCCTTCGATCACCCATTCTGTTTTTGCTAGGACTTCAAGGATATGCCGCTTTTCCACCTGTTGTAATGAGAGGTGGGCACTAAGATCTCCCTCGGACTTTGGCTTATCAGAAGAAGTTCCATCCCCAACCTCATTTGCGGGTTCTGGGTCATCGTTGGAAGAAGGCAAGAGGTCGCGGCCCAGCCGCAGAATGGGTCCTTGTGACAACACAACCGCACGTTCGATAACGTTCTGCAGCTCGCGAATGTTACCCGGCCAGTCATACTGCGTGAGCGCGTCGATAGTCTCCTGTGCAATGGCAATGCCCTGCTTGCCTAGTTGCCTCGCGAACCGTTCAACAAAAAAGCTGGTCAACAGAGGGATGTCTGATCGGCGTTGTCGCAAAGGTGGGACCGAGACGGGAAGAACATTGAGACGATAATATAGGTCGGCACGAAAGCGTCCTTCCTGGACGGCCCTCTCCAAGTCGCGGTTGCTCGCCGCGATGATCCTGACGTTTACGCGGAGAGTTCGGCTGCTGCCCAGCGGCTCGAACTCGTGCTCTTGTAAGACACGCAACAGCTTGACTTGCGTATCAAGGGGCAACTCGCTGACCTCGTCCAGGAACAGAGTCCCTCCATCCGCGAGCTCGAATCTACCCATCCGGCGTTCCAAGGCACCCGTGAATGCGCCCTTCATGTGTCCAAATAGTTCACTCTCGACAAGGCCGGTGGGGATCGCTCCACAATTCAGTTTCACAAGCGGGCGCCCCTTGCGCTTGCTGTGGCTGTGTATGGCGCGGGCAAACAACTCCTTGCCACAACCGGTCTCGCCTAATATGAGAACTGTCGAGTCAGTGGGGGCAACAGTCTCAACCTGTTGCAGCACTTTAATAAGGGCTCGACTGTTCCCCACGACCTCTTCAAAGTTGTGTTCTTTGCTGATTTCCTCCTGGAGATAGACATTCTCCGCTTCGAGCCTATGCTGCAATTCTTTCACCTGCACAAGAGCAGCCTGCAGCTGCTCTTCTGCGCGCTGCCGCTTCAGTTCAGCCGCAGCCCTCGCCGCAAAAATCTTGAGCACGTCGATGGCGCGGGGATCGCGTTTCATCGGCTTATCATCAAGGGCGGCGATATGCCCTATGACGCATCCCATTCCATCTAGCATCGGCACTCCCAGGTAGCTCTCGACGTGCCAGTCCTCCAAACCTTTATTCAGAGGAAACAGAACCTGGATTCTTTTCTCGTAGTGACACACTTCCCCTTGCAGAACCTTCATGCAAGGCGTATCCGCGATATCAAACTCAAAGTTCTTCCCCAACTGATCCGCATCCCAGAAGGCAAGCGTCTTTGCGCGCTTTTGGTCGTCGCACGATGCAATAAAGGCATAGCGAAAGCGAAATGCCGCCGCCATGTGGCGCACCAGCGACGCGAAGAAATCATCTCCGGTTACTGACGCAGTGCCCACCACAATCGATCTGAAAGTCTCTTCGGCGCTGTGGCGCTCGGTGACATTGCGCACCAGACCGATGATCCCTACAATGCGGCCTTGTGCGTCACGGTGGGGAGCGAAGGTACAAGATTCCCAAACGTCTTCGCCTTCGGCCGAATGCTTTGGAATCAGAGCATCAGGAACTTGAATGACTTCTCCCTGCAATGCTCGTTTCAAAGCCGCTTCAAAGCCGCTGGGAATAAGGCGAGGGAAAACGTCAGTGGCAACCTTACCCAATACTTCCTCTGCGCGCTTACCCGTGAGGCGCTCCATATACGGATTCCACAATTGATAGCGCAACGCTGGATCGTAGACGATAATGCCTTCCGCGGCGCCCTCCATGATCTCCTGATTGAACTGCATCGCCTGACGCAGAGCACCTTCATTTTTCTTGTGCTCGGTAATGTCTCGCGAGAGCGCGAGGAGGCGTTCTGGTCTTCCATTCGCATCAAGAATGGGACTGACCACAACGTCCCACCATCGGGGCTGGCCGGTTATTCGGGTCGCGAAATACCCCGCACAGCGTCCCGTTGCTCCGGCTACAGCTTCTTTTACAGCGGCTCTTGCCGCCTCTCTGTCTTCCCCTTCCCAGAAATCAATCCAGGAACTGTCCGGAGACAAGTCGGCGTCGCAGATTTCTAACGCCTGCATGCCCGCCTGGTTCATGAACAGTATCCGGCCTTCGAGATCGAGGATCTTGATGCAGTCCCGGCTGCAAATGATCAGCCGACTCTTAAACTCCTCACTGGCTCGTAAGGATTCTGAAGCAAGTTGCTGTTCCGCCGCCATTTGCTCCAGTTCGGCCTTTACGCGCTGAAGCTCCGACTGCGCTGCATGAAGAAGTTCTTGCTCATCGTTGGACGCAGCACCTGGGAGTTCAGGGCTCTGCCGCGGCGAAGTGAACCGGGTCGCCGGTGTTCTTGGGAAGCTCATGCGCTTTGAGTCTTGGTTTCAGTTAGAAGAAGCAAACGAAATTATCCCACACATTGGTGCAAGGGATGGCTCCAGTATTTAAGAACGCCCCCTCTCTGTTTGATTCGAGATTCCCGGAAAAGTGACAAACGGATCCTGCCCACTTCAGCCTCGAGGCGAGTTCTGGAGCGTCCCGTTTCTAGAGCCGTAACTTTTTCTCGTCTGCAAAATCTCACGACTACACTCGGGATCGATTTGCTAGGGAATGCGGAGACTTGGCATGTTTAGTTTGGATTTCGGCTTGAGAGCTCATGAGGACATAGTTCCGAACGAATTCCCATCCACAGATTGGCCTGCTCTGCGGTCTGGGGTGGGGACGACATCGTGGATATCATGGTAGAGGCCCCATTCATGGGCTGGGGCCATTCCAAGCCACTGCCACCCGTGACAGAGGGCAGTGACGTTTACTACTTGACGGTCTGCTCCCCCGGCTTCGCCCTCGCGGATCCTCCTGGCGGACGACATGACATCTTTCGAATCTCAACCAATCGAGCGTTAATCGTTAAGCTACGGGAGACTATGTCACTTTTAGGGCCGAGTAGCATCCCACGGACATGGGCTGCGGCGCATGTCTGCAGGGTTTCGGGACGGTTGAGGCAGCAAGAGGCAGTGAGATGATGTCTGCTGTATTCGTGCGAACAGGCCTTCCCGGTACCAGTCTTCGAGTCGGCGGAGAAACATTGGCTGGCACCAAATCTCAGGTTGAGCTGCTCGAATCGGAACTGATCCAGCGCGTGCTCAGGGGGCAGCACGAAGCCTTTCGCGAACTCGTGCGGCCTTGCGAACGTGCAGTATTCATGGCTACTCAAGCCATTCTGAAGAATGAGCCCGATGCAGAGGATGCGGCCCAGGAGGCTATTCTCAAGGCATTTACCAATCTGGCCAAGTTTCGTGGCGACTCGAAATTTAGCACCTGGCTGGTGCGTATCGCCACTAACGAAGCCCTCATGAAGTTGAGAAAGGAACGCCGCCAGAAACTGCACGATTCATTGGACGACGGGCGCAAGGATGAGAAAGGGAATTATGTTCCTCGAGATTTCGCCGACTGGCGTGAGATTCCCTCTGAGGCATTGCAAACAGAAGAACTGCGGCAAGCGCTATCCCGGGCACTAGCCTCCCTAACGCCCAAGCACGGGGAGGTGTTTGTGCTGAGAGATGTGCAAAAATTCACAATAGAAGAAACCGCCAAGCTGCTCGGCATCGGGAAGAGCGCGGTGAAAACACGCCTCCTGCGTGCCCGCCTTCAGATGCGCGACGCCCTTGCACCTGGTATGGACGGGAGTTGGAGCACCGGCCGGAAGGAATACAAACAGGTGAGACCATGGTGATGGAAATCAGTTGCGAAGAAGTCTGGCGAGAAGTTTCAAATTACTTGGACGACGAGATCACTCCGGAATTGCGCGCCAGGATGCTGGAACATTTCAAAGGCTGCAAACATTGTACGGCCGTACTGGACGGGAGTCGTAATGTAGTGCAGCTAGTTGGCGACGCCAAGTCGTTTGAGTTGCCTGCAGGGTTCAGCGATCGTTTATATCAGAAACTTGACCGCAAACTGTCCCAAGATGGCCAGTTGTGAAGGCGAGAGATTGGTAACCCTATGGACGACGTCTACGAGATAAATGTCGCTAAGGCGAGGCTCAGGGAGGCCTACAACGCGGGGAACGTCGATCTCCTGTTGACGGCGTTCGCGGACGAGTTTACGGACATGAGTTCCGGAAAGCCAAGCTTCTTTGGCGCCGATGCGAAGTCTGTATTTCGAATGCGCATGACGAGCCTTTTTAAGCAACATCAAGCCACTCTTATCGTCACCATCATCGCTATTCGTGTATTTGCCAATGCGGCTTTTGATTACGGCTGGCATAGCCTCACTTTGACTCCGAGGGAAGGTGGCGAGCCCACTACCACCCGAAAGAGATACTTCGAGACTTGGCAGAAAACCTCCAGCGGAGAGTGGAAGATCAATCTCTACATTGACAACATGGATGTAGCCCCCATGATGCCAGACGCAGACATCCCTATCCAAATAACCTTTGCCTAGTGATACACCGATAAGCGGTCAGACAGCGGCCAAATGTGCTGTAACTTTTTCTCCCAGGAAGTTATCACACGCACGGCTGCTCTCAAGTTTCAAGCCTCGTTTTGGACTGTGGCACTGAACTCAGGTGGAGAATCCTTGAATCATCTTGACTAACGCGATCGTGAGTTTCACCAAAGTTGATCAATGCGGCGTTTCTGCGGTGAATTGTGGCCGCCCACCCTAATGTCGATCCCAGCCAGCACTTTGTGACGAAAGACGAATGAACCAGCTCATCCGGCGAAGCTTTCTGGGAATGCTGGCTGGGGCAATAGCTAGCGTGTCATTGGTGGCCACCCTCGGCCATCCTCGGTGGAGCGTCATCTTGGGCGTTGCCGTGGGTGCAGCCTATGCCGCCATTTCGCGTCCTACCCGCGGCGCCTATGTGGACAACCTAATGGCCGCGGGTGCACTGGGTGTGCCACTGTGGGGCTTGATCAGCGTGATCGCGTTCCCATTGGTTTCCGGGCGGATGCCGCAGTGGAGTGCAGAGCAGATGCGAGCACATTTTCCAGCTCTGGTTGGCTGGGTGCTGTACAGCGCCTCGCTCGGCCTCATCACCCAATGCTTCAGTGATATCGCAGAGCATGTGCTCGGCCCGGAGCCAGAATCCCGGTTGCAGGTGCCGCCTGTAACAAAACGGATCGTGATTCTGGGCGGAGGATTCGGCGGCATGCGGACGGCAGAGTGTTTGGAGGAACGACTCCGTGCGGACCGCTCGGTCTTCATCACCCTGGTGAGCGACACAAACGCTCTTCTTTTTACTCCTATGCTAGCGGAAGTGGCGGGGAGCAGCCTCGAACCCAGCCATATCAGCGCACCATTGCGCAGCAGTCTGCATCGGACGGAATTCATTCGCGGATCCGCCGGAGCGATTGACATCGAGCAGCGCCGGGTGATTCTGCGCGCTGATCACGGCACAGATACGCCACGGGAAATCCAGTTCGACCATCTGGTCCTGGCACTCGGCTCGGTTTCAAATTACTTTGGAATGGCGAACGTTCAGAGGTTCGCCTTCGGCTTCAAGACGTTGCTTGACGCTATCCGCATTCGCAACCATGTAATTGAGATGTTCGAACTGGCCGACCGCGAGTCGGATCCCTCACATCGCCAGCAGCTTCTCACGTTTGTAATCGCCGGAGGAGGTTTCGCCGGCGTAGAACTCGCCGGAGCCCTCAATGACTTCGCCCACGGCATTCTTGCCGATTATCCGAACCTGCATTCCGAGGAGTTGGGCATCGTGCTAGTGCATGCGGGCGACCGTATCCTCCCTGAGTTGAGCGAATCCCTGGCCCGGTATGCTCAGCAAAAGATGGAAGCCCGTGGCGTCCGCTTCCGATTGGATACTCGTCTCACAGATGCGCAACGTGGGGTGGTTATTCTTAACGACAGCGAGATTCGCGCGATGACTCTCGTGTGGACCGCCGGCACGACGCCGAATCCGTTGCTGAAGTCATTACCCGTAGACAGAGACAAGCGCGGTGCCGTCATCGTGGACGACACACTTGCCGTGAAGAATCACAAAGATCTCTGGGCGCTCGGCGACTGTGCATCGGTGAGCAATGGGAAGACCGGTAAGATGTGTCCACCCACTGCCCAATTTGCAATTCGCCAGGCGGAAGTGTTGGCTAAGAATATCCACGCCCAATTGGAAGGGCGCCACCCCCGGACTTTCCACTTCAATTCTCTGGGAGCGCTGTGCGTTGTCGGGCACCAGACGGCTTGTGCAGAGTTGACCATACCTTTTATCCGCACCAAATCCCTGCGTTTTTCAGGGTTGCTCGCCTGGCTTATGTGGCGCGGCATCTACTTATCGAAACTTCCGGGTATCGAGCGAAAAATTCGTGTGCTGATGGATTGGACCGCGGAGCTTTTCTTTCCCCGAGATATTGTCCAGACCATTGATCTGCGATAGACGCCCTCCGGTAGGAGATATTATTCATGGCAGCCTTAGAGTCTTCGATTCGAGCGGAAGTCACAAGCGGCGTTGCCGGCCAGGTCTGGATTGAGACTCTGATAGGACTGGGAGTGGGTGCGGCGGGCGGAGCTCTGCGGAGCGCAATCCTGACAATCCCGCTTACGCATGGGGTGTTGCTTGGCGGTCTTTTTGGGCTTGCTTTTGGCCTGTTCTTCGCCAAGCGCGCAACCAGCGCCGGTGCTGGATTGATCTGGGGTGTGGCCTCCGCGCTGCTTCTGTGGATACTGGTCCCTGCCGGGATTTTGCCTATGTTGAACGGAAACGAGCGTTCCATGGGCATGTTGAGCGATGCCCGAGCGCAGTTTCCGGAGCTTGTAGCCTATTTGCTCTGCCTGGGGATGCCCGTGGGCGTTGGCCTAGGCATTCGGGGCGGACTTCGCTCAAGAGGGGGGCAGCCACCGTTCCGTGTGGGTCGCGCCATCGTTGCCGGTGGTCTTGCGGGCACCTTTGGGGGCTTGATTTTCGGTCGCTGGATGTCCGAGGGCGATTTCTTCCCCCTGCTTGCCGGGGTCGGGGAACTTCACTCCCGTACCGTGAATATAACCCTGCAGTTCGTCGTTGCGCTATTCATCGGCGCCACCTTCGGGATGCTCTTCCAGAGGGACATTCGCGGGTACGGCTCTTCGATGGGCTGGGGGCTCGGCTACGGGATCTTCTGTTGGTTTCTCGGGCCGCTAACTCTTCTGCCCATCGCCGCCAGAGTACCGCTCGACTGGTCGGCGGAACACGGCAGTGAACTCTTCGGTTCGCTTGTTGGGCATATTCTCTATGGGTTGATCCTCGGCGTCGCCTATGCCACCTTGGACCGCGTGTGGGTTCGGCTGTTCATTCAGAGCGATCCGCTTAATCGGGAAGCCGAAGGACCCGGCATTCATATCATGCATTCGGTCGGCTGGGGAGCCCTGGCTGGCCTAGTGGGCGGTTTGATCTCGAGTCCGGTGATGCTTGCCACCGGAATACTGCCGAAAATTGCAGGACTGGGCAGCGGCTTTTCCCTTTTTGGGGGTCTGTTGATCCATCTGTTCATCAGCGCCTTGATCGGCATGAGTTATGGACTGCTCTTTCGAAATGAGGCTTCGAGTCTCGGTCTGGGCTTGGGGTGGGGCTGGCTGTTTGGTCTGATCTGGTGGTATCTCGGACCAATGACCTTTTTGCCTCTTATGCTTACCGGCGTCTGCGACTGGAGCACCGATGCAGCTTCGGCGCTTTTGCCGTCCCTCGTGGGCCACTTGATTTATGGCGCTGTGACTGCCTTGACCTTTCTTTTGCTGGAGCGCCGATACACCCGCTGGCTTGTCCTCGATCCGAAATTTGCGGCCCGCGAACTGCGCCGGATCCGTCCGGTAGGAACGCCGGCTCCGCCGTTGTGGTTTTTCGCTCTGGTCCTGGGAATACTCTTGCCCGTCCTGCTTGGGTAGAACTCGCATCGATCTCGGGACAAGACCATAGGCGTCTCAGTGTCAGGCTGCATCGATCAGAAGATTGACTCGTAACTTTTGATGGTGCTTTGCATCTACCAGATTTAATGCGGCGCATGGATTGCAGATCTTCTCGAGCGGCGAACGGAATCGAGACAGTCTTGGGGACTATGCGATTACTCCTGGCAGGCGTCATCTTTCTTGGAATCGGATTCAGTGCTACAGCCCAGAACATGCCGGGCGTTGCGGTGGGCAAGTCCGCCCCGACATTTCAGGCGCGAGATCAGTTTGGCAAGGAGCAAACCATTTCGTCTCTAATGGGGCGCAACGGCCTGGTGCTGGTTTTCTTTCGTTCGGCGGATTGGTGACCCTTCTGCAAGCAGCAACTGGTCCAGTTGCAGAAGGCACGAGAAAAGTTCCAGCGGCAGGGCCTCGGGCTGGCAGCACTCAGCTACGACTCGGAGGCGATCCTGAAAGATTTTACTCAACGGCACAGCATTGCGTATTCGTTGATCGCAGATCCGAAGTCCGAGATCATTCGGCGTTATGGGGTATTGAACGCAAACGCGCCCGGATTTACCAAAAATATGGCGTACCCGGGATACTTTTACGTAACGCCAAATGGGATTATCAAGGAGAAATTCTTCGAGGCGGCGTACACCGACCGCGAAACCGGAAGCAGCCTGCTCCTCAAATTGTTTCCTGACCTGGTAGAAGGCAACGGTCGTGAAGTGGCGGCGCCTAATATCAAACTCGCGCTCTTGCAATCCGACCAGATCGTAGGTCCCGGCAGCCGTTTCACAGTAGCGGCCGAAATCTCCCTCCCTCCAGGAACCCATGTTTACGCTCCTGGAGTTCATGGCTACAAGCCGATCCAACTAACAATGGAGGCCTCGGCAGATTTCAAGTTGCTACCGCTCCGCTACCCCGATCCAAGAGTGCTATTTCTTCCGGTAATCAATGAGGCGGTGCCTGTATATGAAGGCAAATTTCGGGTTCAACAGGACGTGGTGGTTTCGGCCGACCGTGCGTTTATCGCTTCTATCGCACAGCCAAAGACAGTCACTTTGAAGGGCATATTTTTCTATCAGGCCTGCGACAGCGTGAAATGCTATTTACCCCAGAAAGCTGAACTTTCTTGGGATGTGCGAGTAATACCGCTCGATCTGGAGCGTTCTCCGAAACCGATTCAGCATAAGTAAGAACCACCGGCGGCGCAGTTGGCTCTTTCGGCGGTTCATGTGGTAACGCACCCGTTCTTTTATTCCGAGCAACACGTCACAATTGGCGAAGAGTATTCATCGTGATGAGAACACAAAAAGAGGGGAATCACGCTCCCCAAATGGAAGCTTTACGATTTACGCGTCCCGCTGCAGGGGAACAATTGCGGCAGGCCTCTGGCTTCTTCCAAACCATGAGCGCCAGGCGCACCGTACGGTCGTTCTCTCCCGAGCCCGTGCCGTTCGAGTTAATTGAGACGGCGATTAAGGCGGCGGCTACCGCACCCTCCGGCGCCAATCAGCAGCCTTGGCGATTTGTTGTAGTTTCAAATCCAGAGGTGAAGCGGCGAATCCGGGAAGCGGCAGAGGCCGAAGAAAAAGAGTTTTATCACCGGCGCGCTCCTCGCGAGTGGCTTGAGGCACTGCAGCCACTAGGCACAGACTGGCACAAGCCGTTTCTCGAGACCGCGCCCTACCTGATTGTCATTTTTCGGCTTGATTATGGTTTGAGTCGAGGTGCAAAGGGGCAGGAGATCAAGACTAAGCATTATTACGTGATGGAGTCGGTGGGAATTGCGGCGGGCATACTGCTTACTGCATTACACATGGCTGGACTGGCCACGTTAACTCACACGCCCAGCCCCATGGGGTTTCTGAGCAAGATTCTGAACCGACCCAGGAACGAGAAGCCGTACTTATTGATTCCGGTCGGCTACCCGTCCGCCGATGCTGTGGTGCCTCGAATTACAAAGAAGCCCTTGCCTGAAGTTTTGGAAGTAGTGTCTTAAGAGACAAAACGTAAGTGGCATCGGGCAATGACTGATGCTTACTTGAACTCAGAAGCTCGATTGAGAGCGCGCCGGCTCTCTGAACGCTGCCCGCGCGGTTAAAGTTTTTGCGACGTTGGATAAGTAGTGATTGGCTATCGGCTGAACGAAAAAGCCGAGCGCCTGGAGAAAATAATATGGATAAGTTGTCAATTCTAGTACAACTCGAAGCAAAACCCGGCAAGGAGGATGAAGTGGAAAAGTTCCTAAAGTCGGCACTACCATTGGTGCAGGCTGAAACCGGAACCACAACCTGGTACGCACTGAAGATGGGTCCATCGAAGTTCGGCATCTTCGACACGTTCCCCGATGAAAACGGGCGCAATGCACACCTTGGTGGCGAAGTCGCGAAGGCCCTTTTCGCAAAGGCCGAGGACCTGTTCGCGAAACCGCCCGCGATCGAACAGCCGGAAATCTTGGCTGTAAAAGCACCGCGAGCCTAAGAGAAATGATGGGCTCACGTCTGGATGTGAGCCCATTTTATTAAGTGCGAATTTCGAACCGTTCCTCGCGTGACTCGCGTACAGAAATGGCACTGTCGTTGCCGCTCATTTTGCCGCTTTTTCCTGCTGCTTCCGTTTAGCGCGCTCGCGCGAACTAGGACTGACCGAGCCCTCGCTTTGAGTGGGACATGTAACTTCCTTTGCACGCCCGAATCTGATCCGCATGGGCAAGAATGTGTTCCTGCTAACGCTGGTTTTGGCAGGCATAGTGGCTGCCAGTCAGGCGCAGGGCAACTCCAATCACCTGAGCGGGCAGACTTCACTGTACCTGAAACGGGCAGTTTCCCAACCCGTGGATTGGTACCCCTGGGGTGCCGACGCTTTTCAACGGGCAAAACAACTCAACCGCCCGATTCTATTGGATGTAGGTGCCGTTTGGTGTCCGTGGTGCATCCTCATGGATCGCGAGACGTACACCAACGCCTCGGCCGGCGATTACATCAATCAGCATTTCGTCGCGGTAAAGGTTGACTTCGACTCTGCTCCAGAATTGGTGGCGCAATTGCAGCGCGCACAGGCTCTGCTAAACCTTCCTGCAGGGCTGCCTCTCACCTCTTTCATCACTCCGGACGGAAAGCTGTACTTTGGCGCGGGATACCTGCCGTCCGAGCGCGAGGGTGACAAACCACCATTCAGAGAAGCAGCGGAAGAAGCTCTGACGCGCTATGCCGATCAAGGCAAAATCGAAAAAGAATCATTTCAATTGGAGATTCCAAAGTGACCATAAAGAAGATTGCCCTCTTCCTCGGTTTGTTTCTGCTGCCGGTACCTTCTGTGTTCTCCATCGACACCGTGAAACTCAATGAGCACCTCGATTACGGAAGTGACAGCCTCGACGGCCCCCTCATTACTGGAACCGACACGCAATCTGGATTTGTTCCAGGTAAACCAAACTACGTGATCATCTACGGCGAAGGATGTTTTAACTCTAAGAGGCAGGCACGCCGGACGGTTGAACTGTACAACAAGTACCGCTCCCGGGTGCACTTTGTGGTCATCGATCTCGACGTTCAACGCTCGCCTGAACAGCAACAATTGGTCAAGCTGTACTACAAGGGCTACATCCCTCACGTGCTCGTTTTGAATGGACGTGGCGAACCCGTCTACAACCAATCTGGCGAGGTAGATTCGCGAGTGATTGAAGACCTCTTCAACAGATCTGGCAGCTCGACATATTAAAAACTATGACGTGAGATGTGTTTCGGCGAGCAAAGTTACGCGTGCCGGCTTCATCTGTGGAGCAAGGACCGCGAAGCCGCTTGTCCCGTAGCTTACGGGACAACCTACCTTTCGAAGCGGAAGTCCGGGCCTCGCCGTCTCGCGTTAGCCTCCGGCCTTCGTGAGTTCCTCCAGCGCGCTGATTGTTTGACCGGGTTCGGGACGTCTGGTGTAATCCGGGCTCACATTGGCGCTACGAATCACGCTCTGTTGGTCAATGACGTATCGTGCGGGCATGGGCAAGCGGAAAGCGTTTTCGTTGTGGAACTCATTCAACTTGTTTCCGAACTGCAGATAAACCGCCTCGAGGTAATCGGGAAGTACGAATACCAAACCAAATTGAGCCGCTACTTGCAACCCGAGGTCGGTCAGTACGTCAAAACCCAAGTTGAGGCGACGGTGGATCGAGCGTCCGTACCTCTCCAATTGCGGAGAGATTGCCACCAGATTAGCTCCTAGCTGCTGTATATCAGGCAAAGCTGTTTGTAGAGCCTCCAGCTCCATAACGCAGTAGGGTCACCAGTGTCCACGGAAGAAAGTGATTACCAGTGGGCCTTTTGCCAGGAGTTCAGCCGAAGAAATCGAGTTTCCGTCCTGATTGTTCAGGATGAATGCCGGTGCCCGGTCGCCGTTCTTCAGCGCGCGTTCGGCCAATCCGGACTGGCGCAGCTCTTCCGTGGCCCGATGAAAGATTTCGATTACTGCCCTGGGAGCGTTGTAAGGTGGGCCACCGGATTCGAACTGTGCTTTAAAGTCATCCAGCTTTTGCTGAAGAGTCATTGAGTACCTTCCGTCGCGGTTGTCCCTATAAGTTCAAAATCTGAGGTAATTTTGAAAGCAGGCCGCAGTGTCCTGTAAACGGGACACTTGTCTGCGTATACGCGGTGGACGCGTTCCACGGTTTCCCTAACCTGCTCGGCTCCATCAAGTAAGTAGTGAACGTGAACTCTGCGAATTACCAGGACCCCCTGATCCGATTCGATCTCCCCTCTCACCTCAGCACGCAACCGGCCGTTGCTCGCATCTATTTTGCGCGCATCCAGCGCGCCCCCGAAGGTTCCGATCATTCAACCGCCCAGGGCCGCCACAACGTAATCCAGCGTTGCCGCATGGGATTCGGGCAATTTTGCCGGATCCAGGCCATAGTGCTCAGCAATGGCCCCATGAACGCTGAAGACTACTGGCTGCGACTCGCCTGGCAGGTGCGCTATTCGGAGAGGCCCTGAGTGCCGTTCAATTTGAACCTTGGACACATATACGGGATTAGACATTTCGGTCCTTTCATTCCTTCACGAAGCCACCGGATCAAGAGATGCATCTCACATCTCCTAAGCCAAGTTCCTTTGTCGAATTTGTCTCCGCTTCATCCCGGGATTTCACGCCATCAGACCGGCAAAGCCTCCAGAACGGACGAGGTTCGCGCTTCTGGGCGGACGCCATAAACATCTTCCACCGTGGCACGCAATAGTTCTGCCACGCTCCAGGCCTGCGCAATGCAGCCGACCGGACGATGGGGCTCATCGCCTTCGAAGATTTCAGAGACTTGGCCAAGTCCAGAGTCTGACAGCCGATCTTTGAAAGCGGAGAGCCATGATTCCGCCTGTCGCCGCGCTGGCTCACTTCTACCATGCACCTTTATGTATGCAGTGAGGAATGGACCCATCAACCACGGCCAAACCGTGCCTTGATGATAAGCGCCATCCCGGCTGGCCTGGTCCCCTGTGTAGCGGCCGCGATATTGAGGATCGCTTCGGGCGAGGGTTCGCAGGCCGAAGGGTGTAAGCAGTTGCTCTTGGACGACGTCTAACACGCGATTCGCGCGCGCCGGATTGAGCATGGTGTGAGGAAGACTCACGGCAAAGATCTGGTTCGGCCGGATGCTGGCGTCCGGCGGGCCGCCATTCACGACATCGAAGAGACACCTACTCTTTTCGTTCCAGAAAAGTCGATTGAAGCTCCCGCTGGTTAGCGCCGCCATGGCCCTATAACGGTGATTGCTGACTTCGTCTCCAAGCCGCCGAGCTATATCCTCCATGACGCACAGCGCGTTGTACCAAAGGGCCTGAATTTCGACAGGCTTCCCGCGGCGCGGCGTAACGACCCAATCACCCACCTTCGCATCCATCCACGTCAGTTGAACGCCAAGCTCGCCTGAGCTGAGCAGTCCGTTTGCATCAACCTTGATTCCGAAACGCGTGCCTCCTACATGCCACGAAACGATCTCGGTCAAAACGCCATAAAGCTCGTTGTCCACGAAATCCAGGTCGTCGGTGTAGGCCAGATAGGAACGAACGGCCTCAATGAACCACAGCGTTGCATCGACTGTGTTGTACTCGGGTGTTTCGCCGGCATCAGGGAAACGGTTTGGCAACATGCCTCGATCGACATGGCGGGCAAAGGTGCGCAGAATGCTGCGCGCGACGTCGTAACGGCCCGTCGTTAGGGCCAGGCCTGGTAGGGCAATCATGGTGTCTCGGCCCCAATCGCCAAACCAGTGATAACCCGCGATGACCGTCTTCTGCTTGCCTCGCGCAACGATGAACTGGTCGGCGGCAGTGGTGAGCGACTCAACGAAAGCGTCTTTTATCGGAGCGTGCCTAACGATCGAAACTCGACGGGAGATTTCTGCTTGGCGATACTCGTCTACACTCGCGGCATCGCGCGGCTGTGTCGAAGCGATGATCGCCGCACCTGCTCCCGGACGCAGATTAAAGCGCAGGAGGCAAGGGTTAAAAAGGTCTTCTGTGAAATCGAGCCCTCGTTCGCGCTCGGCCTCATATTCGAAGTTGCGGTACCAACTTGCATCGACGCTTTCAAGTTGCCCGGCATTGTGTGCCAGGTGCAGAGATGGCAGGCCGGTATAGGGAGTGATACTCGCCAGTCCAGGCAAAGACGCAACAGCGGTATTCAGAGCAGTGTTCTCGTGGGTTGTACCGTGGTAGTCGCGAAAGGCGATGAGGGGCCTAAGTTCGAGCGCGATCTTCTCGGGGAGGGATTTGGAACCGCCCACGTTCCCGAGTTGATATTGAATTATCGTCGAGTTCTCGCCGTGCACCATGAAGACCGCCTTCTCGATCTCGATGCCTTCGATCTCGTAGGTAAATACGGGGACGGGATCAAGGCGAAATTCCTTGAGATAGCGAAACCCCTGGGGATGCACGACCGCTGGGTAGCGATTCGTGGAGAGGTCGAATGCACGTCCGTCGAACAGAAGAGTCTCTTCGAGCTTGGACAGAAGTAGGTAGCGGCCGACCGGAGGTTTGGTGGCTGCCACAAGCAAGCCGTGGTACCGTCGCGTATTCAAGCCAATAATGGTAGAGGAAGCGAATCCGCCTAATCCATTCGTTTCCAGCCATTCGCGACGCGAGGCCTCGTTTAAATTGTCGCAAACGTCTCGTCCAAAACGGATCATTACTTTCTCTCTATATTTTCCGTGCGCGCATTTTCAATCTTTATTTAGTGAACGCAACGGGCGCCAACTTTGAACGACTTGTGTGTTTGGGAGACTCGCCGCTCTGCAGCAGCAGTTTGGTGACGAGACCGGTCCAACCTGTTTGATGACTGGCTCCAAGTCCCGCGCCGGTGTCCCCATTGAAGTATTCATAGAAAAGCAACAGATCGCGCCAGTTGGGGTCATTTTGAAAGTTCTTCAGGTCACCATACAACGGCCGTCGGCCCTGTTCGTCGCGTAAGAAAATTTTCGTCAGCCGCCGGGACAATTCCGCAGCCACCTCCCAGAGCGTGAGCATGTTGCCCGAACCGGACGGTAACTCGACCTTGAAGTCATCGCCGAAGTAGTGATGGAGCTTTTGCAGCGATTCGATCAGCAGGTAGTTCACCGGGAACCAGATCGGTCCGCGCCAGTTCGAGTTTCCCCCGAATAGGCCAGTTGTCGACTCCGCCGGTTGATAGTCAACGCGGTATTCCATCCCATTCACTGACAGCGCGTAGGGATGATCGCGGTGATATTGCGACATCGCGCGGATCCCGTACGGAGACAAGAATTCCCGATCGTTCAGCATGGTTTGCAACACCCGCCTCAACTGGTCAGGAGAGACTGTAGAGAGCAACCGCCTTTCCCTCATTCCGCGAGTACGCATGCAGGCCACGTTTTTCACCAAGTCAGGCCTGTTGTCAATGAACCACTCGAGCCGTCGCTTGAAATCGGGCAACCGGTCCAGCATTTCCGGTTCCAGCGTCTCAACGGCGAACAGGGGGATCAGGCCCACCATGGAGCGAACTCGCATCGGGTACTTGCTCCCGTCCGGGAACTTCAGCACGTCATAGAAGAAACCATCCGTCTCATCCCACAGCCCTATACCGTCATCGCCACGATGATTCATCGCATTGGCGATGTAGATGAAGTGCTCCCAGAACTTACTTGCAACATCCTCGTAAGCCGGACCTTCGCTAGCCAGTTCCAGCGCGATGGCGAGCAGGTTTAGGGTGTACATCGCCATCCAACTCGTACCATCGGACTGTTCGAGAGAACCCCCGGTTGGCAGAGGCGCGCCGCGGTCAAATATGCCGATGTTGTCAAGTCCGAGGAATCCGCCCTGAAAGATATTCATGCCGTCCGCATCTTTGCGATTTACCCACCAGGTGAAATTCAGGAGCAGCTTGTGGAAAATGCGCTCCAGGAACGCGCGATCGCCTTTCCCTGTTCGCTTCTTGTCGATCTTGTAAACACGCCAAGCGGCCCAGGCATGAACCGGAGGATTCACGTCCCCTAAGCCCCACTCATACGCAGGCAGTTGTCCGCTCGGGTGCATGTACCATTCGCGCAATAAGAGAACGAGTTGTTCCTTCGCGAAATCAGAGTCAACCAGGGCCAGCGCTACGCAGTGGAACGCCAAGTCCCACGCCGCGTACCAGGGATACTCCCATTTGTCGGGCATCGAAATTACATCGGCGTTGTACAAGTGCGGCCACTCTTTGTTGCGGCCGCCCAGGCGCTCGGCGGGAGGGGGAGGATTGCCCGGATCGCCTTCGAGCCACTCCTTAATCACGTAGTGATAGAACTGTTTGGACCACAGCATGCCGGCAAATCCCTGGCGCATGACATTTTGCGCGTCGGAGGAGAGATCTTGAGGTATCACCGTAGCGTAGAACGCATCGGCTTCAGTCTTTCGGGTCGATAAGAGACCATCAAAGCCCTCGAACGCAGCTTCAGCCACACCGGAGAAGTCGATGTCGCTGAGGCGAAGTCGCACAATCGCGGTTTCACCAGCGCCGATTTCGAACTGATAATGCGCGGCGCCCTTGGTGCCGCTTGATTCAGCTGCGACGGCTTCTTTGACGCCGTGAACGATGTAGTCGTTGATGCCGTCCTTCACACATTTGGAGCGGTTTTCCACTCCGAATAACCGCTTGAAATTGGTCTCGTTTTCCGTAAATAGCAGTTCGGGAGAGCCCTCGCAATAGAGCCAGCGTTTGCCCAAGCTCGGATGGTTCAGTTCAATTGTCCCGGCAACCTGGCGCATCACGGGTCGAGTCGAGTCCCCACCCCAGGTGTTGCGAAACCAGATGGTTGGCAACACGCGCAAACGCGCGGTTTCAGGCCCACGATTAGAAACACTGATCTTTATGAAGATGTCTTCTACATCGCCTTTCGCGTATTCGACGAATATGTCGAAATAGCGATCTTCGTCGAACACGCCTGTATCGAGCAGTTCGAATTCTGGCTGGTCCTTACCGCGGTGGCGATTCTCGTCCAACAGTTGCGAATACGGAAACGGGGCATGTGGATACTTGTACAAATACTTCATGTAGGCATGCGTAGGTGTGCTATCGAGATAGAAGTAGTATTCCTTGACGTCCTCCCCGTGATTCCCCTCATTGCCGGTCAGCCCGAACAGACGCTCCTTCAGGATGGGATCATGTTCGTTCCAGAAAGATAATGCAAAGCAGATTAACTGTTGACGGTCGCAGATGCCCGCCAAGCCGTCCTCGTTCCAGCGGTAAGCGCGCGAGCGAGCATGGTCGTGCGGCAGATACTCCCACGCACTGCCGTACGGACTGTAGTCCTCACGAACGGTGCCCCAGGCACGCTCGCTTAAGTAGGGGCCCCAGCGTTTCCAGTGCTTCTCGCGCCGCTGGCACTCAACCAGTCTGATCTCTTCTTTAGTCATGCACCCATGCTCAGGCCTTTAGAGTGGTACATGGGCGCAGAAGTTACAGTGCTCTGGATGGAATACCGCGAAACTCATTTTAATCCCGCGAATCTAACGAGTATTCGGACATAACGAGAGCAATTGCTTAGACCTTGCACTCTACAAGCAGGCTTTTTTTGGAGATCGAAACCTTATGGTTGTGACACCGCGGCGCCCCGACGATTCGTCGCTTGCCTACGCATTGCTGCGTGTTACCTTGGGACTCAACATTTTCATGCACGGCACAAGCCGTCT
>JBARKD010000141.1:0-4826 GCA_049800615.1 Acidobacteriaceae bacterium
CCGCAGGTCTTTGGGGTGGATTCCATCAAGGGAACCGAGGTCATCTACCCGATTCAGATACGCACGTTGCCGCGCAGGCAATTCGACGCCATGCGCGAGATGCAGCGCCGCATCCGCCTTGCCCTGGAGCAGCACAACATGCTCCCAGGCAGTCCCTACCGTGTGCTGAGTGGTCAGACGGTGACCGGCGCACGCGAAGCCGAGGCCGCAAAGGCCCCCGACCCCACCACCGCCAAGCCCAATGAAATCAATCCATTTACTGGCGAATAAGGCGATAAAGCCAGGCGTTTCCTAGGTTTGCAGCAATCTCCGCAGTTCTTTCGCATCACTTGCCGGCGGAAGGCAGGAGTTTTCTTTGCACACAACCGCAAAACTCTGTAGCGCATGGAGATCAAGAAGTGGCGGCAGCATTTCCGCCAGCAAGGGAGGCAATCGACCGGCGGCCTGGAAACGGGTCAAACGGATCACCGTTTTGTTGACCGCATATCCCACCAGAGCCGCAGCCTCCAGTTCGTCGGCCGCGACATCTTCGCCGACGATCACCACTTGAACGGAGGTCAAAAGCAGACTCTCCAGCGCCAACCCGTAGGTTCCGGCATACAAGCCGAACTGAGGCGCCACTCCGGCAAAAGCCTCCAGAGTCCCCACGGCTTTTTGCCTGAGATCCGCTCTGCCGTTCAGGGCTTCGAGCCGCAGCAGGGCCGCGGCCGCGGCTGGGTTACCCGCCGGTGTAGGTGAATCCTGCAAGGGCTTCCGTCTTGCTGTCAATGCTCCGAGTAACTCGTCACCACGCGGACGGGCGTCGAAGAAACCGCCGCCTTCAGAATCATGGAACTCCGCGATCATACGCTCCGCGAGATCTAAGGCAGCCTCGTAATACTTAGCCGATCCGGTCGCCCCCCAGCCATCCAGGCAGGCGTGGATCAGCAAGGCATAGTCGTCCAGCATGCCGGCGACCCACTTGGTCTCTCCCCCTCTGTCGTAAGAAATCACATGTGCCAGTCCCCGCTCTGTATGCAGTCCATCTCGCAACAACCGGTCCAACGTCAAGACGGCAAATTCCCTGACTTCCGGCTGGCGGAGCACTTGCGCGGCCCGGAAGTACGCGGAGACGGCAAGAGCATTCCAATTGGTATACACCGTGGTATCGATAAATGGGGCAGGCCGCCGCTCCCGAGCGGCCAGCAGACGATCGCGTGCCGAAGTCAGCAGTTTCGCAGCTTCGGCTGGCGATTTACCCACACGACCGGCCACCGTATCCAGCTTTTGCTTGACGTGCAGCACGTTCTTGGCAGGATTGTGGTGCATATCGCCCAAGTCGCCGATGTCATAAAAAAGTCCGGCAATTTCCATCTCTTCCGTGGTGAGCACCGCCCCCGCTTCGGCCCGCGTCCAGGTGAAATAGTCGCCATCGTCGTCAAGATTGATATCTGCGTCCTGTGAGGCATAAAAGCCTCCACGATCGCGGTCCGTCATCCAGTGATCCAGCCAGCCGACAACTTCCCTGGCGATGCGGGCCGACTCTTGATCGGCATAGCCCTGGAAGGCGTGCACGTAATTTGTCAGCAATTGGGCATTGTCATAGAGCATCTTCTCAAAATGGGGGACTACCCAAGCCTCATCGACGGAGTAGCGATGAAATCCTCCGCCCAAATGGTCGTAAACACCGCCGTGCGCCATTTTCTCCAGGGTCAATGTTGCCGCTTCCCGGACTGCCTGGTCGCCCGTACGCCCGGCGACATCGAGCAATAGGTCGACCGAGGAAGGATGAGCAAACTTCGGCTGCAAGCCGAAGCCGCCATGATGGCGGTCAAACTTATCCATCGTCGACGCAACCATCTGGTCGACAATACCAAGCCTTAGATTGCCTGTTTGTCCGGCAAAGTTCTCCAGTTGTTCGATCGCGGCCAGAACGCTACCGGCCGACTCCAGGACTTCGTCGCGACGGCTCTTCCAGGCGTCTGCCAGGGTGCGAAGTACATGCTCAAATCCAGGACGGCCATAGCGATCGTCCTTAGGAAAGTAGGTCCCTCCAAAGAACGGCTTGCCATCCGGAGTGAGCACCACCGTCAACGGCCATCCCCCCTGTTCGCTCATAGCCCCGACTGCGGCCTGATATCGCGTATCCACGTCGGGGCGTTCATCGCGGTCCACTTTGACCGCGATGTAGTTGTGGTTGATCACTTCGGCAAGCTTCGGATCCTCATAACTCTCCCGGTCCATCACATGGCACCAGTGGCACCAGACAGCCCCGATATCGAGCAGAATGGGCTTGTCTTCTTCCGTGGCGCGGGCAAATGCTGTGACTCCCCATTCATGCCAATCGACCGGCTGGTGCATGGCGGATCGGAGGTAGGACGAAGAAGCGGCGCGGAGCTTGTTCGGCGGCGTCATCTATATCCAGTCTATGTCGGACCGCCCGTAACGGAATGTCCTCTCCTGCCGGCAAGAGCCGCATAGAGCCAAACCACGGTCAGGGCGAAGGTCATAACGAAGAAGGTCGGAGCTGTGAAAAAGAAGATTTCAACGGGCTTAGGGTGAAGGAAATAATACCGGTGCAGCAGCCCCATGCGTTTGTCAATGGCCACCAAGGCCACCAGTGGTGCCGCCGGAATCAGGATCCGGCGCCAGCGCACAAACCAGAGAGGCGGTATCAACAAAATAGCGGGCAATCCCAGCATCAGGAATCCGGCAGTGGCCATGAAGAGGCTAAAGCCAGCCCATACCACCATTCCTTTCGCCAGGGAAACAGGCAACTCGCGGACGTTTCCGTCCACGTACCGCCATGCCTGAGAGAACTCAAAAGGAAGGCTGACTACCCAGCCTGACAGCCACGCGCCCAGCGCCGCCACGAGGCCATACTTCAGCCGCTTCATCCAGCCGAAGCTTTTCATCTTATCCGGCGAGACGTTTTCCCACCTCGTAATACAGGTCCACGGCCTTCAGCAACTCGCTTTTGGCGATTTTCTCGAAAGGCGTGTGCGCCACGTGGATGGAGCCTGGCCCCATCAGTAGCGGCTCGCCCCAATTGGTCAGCGCAGGTATATCCGTGGTGAAAGCCGCCACCATGGTTTCCAATCCCTCCACCTGCCGCATACGGATAAAGGGTATTTCCAGTGTGAACTCCACCTCTGCCAGATCGCCCACAGCCAGGCGTATGGCCTCGCGCGTCTCCTCGGATGGGCCAACCAGTCTGACCATAACCTGCGCCACAGCAAGATCAGGAATCACATTGGGCGCCCGCCCACCCTCGATCAAGCCAATATTAAGCGTACTGGGGCCTATGCCTTCGACAAAGGGTAAATCGATTGCCAAAAGGCGGTGCAGCGCGGCAATCAATTTGTGCACTGCGTTATCACCCAACTCCGGATACGCAGAATGAGCCATGGCGCCCCGGGCACGAATTTCGGCCCGCAACGTCCCTTTCGAAGCCAGCGCCAGGCGGTTATCCGTGGGCTCCCCGTTGATCAAAAACCGGCTGCCCTTGGCGTGCTGATTGGCAACCCGCGCCCCCGCCGAATCCCGCTCCTCGCCCACCACCAGCAGCAGCCCCGTTGCCACTCCAGCCTCGCGCAGACGCTCGACCGCAGCCACTTGCGCGGCGATGATTCCTTTAGCGTCGCAGGCGCCTCGCCCATATAGAAAATCATCATCCTCGCTGCTGGGAATAAAGGGAGGCACGGTATCCATATGAGTGGAAAGCACTACATCCGGCCGCTCCCCGGTACCGGCGTAGACATTGAAACGAGCCCCGCTAAAGCGGCTCTGTGCCGGCTGGGGAACCGCCATGCGTTCCACGACAAAGCCGCGCTCGCGCAAAAACCAATCCAGATACTCACCGACCGCGCCCTCGTTGTAGGTGAGTGATTCAATGTTCACCAGGCGGCGCGTCAGGTCCAAAGGATCAAGGGGCTTCATCGCTTCTCAGCATAAATGAGCGGCTGAAGAAAATACTTTAGGATACGGCCATGGACCCCAATCCCAGCTCTTCACTGGTTCGCAATGTAGAGGATCTCCGCGGACCGGCAGGCAAACTCGAAGCGCTGTTGAACATCCCCGATCAGACTGCAAGTTATGCCGCCCTCGTGTGCCATCCCCACCCGCTCTTCGGCGGTACCATGCACAATAAGGTGGTGTACCACGCCATGAAGACCTTTCTCGCGCATGGTGTGCCGGTGCTGCGTTTCAATTTCCGCGGCACTGGGCTGAGTGAGGGCGCGCACGACGACGGTCATGGCGAGCAGGACGATGTACTTGCGGCACTCGACTGGCTCGAGCGAGAGTTCTCTCGGCCACTTATCTTTTCCGGCTTCTCCTTTGGCGCCAGTGTGGGGTTGCGTGCCTGTTGTGGTGATAAACGGGTCGAGGGAATCACTGCCCTCGGACTTCCCCTGAGTGCCGGAGGACGGGAATATCACTACGGGTTCCTGGCCGGCTGCTATCAACCGAAGCTATTTATCAGCGGTACCGCGGACCCCTACGGGCCCAGAACGGCGCTCGAACGGGTGGCCGCCAACGCCGCCAGCCCCACCGAACTGGTCCTGATAGACGGCGCGGATCATTTCTTCGCCGGCAAGCTCGACGGGGTGCAGAGGGCATTGAGCACTTGGCTCGAGACACATTTTCTGCCTGCGGTGACCACGCCATGACAGCGGCAGAAGCGGCTCGCGACATATTTGAATATGCGCTTGGCGCCTCAAGCGTTGCGGCCGCGTTCGAACGCAAATTTCGCCACGATTCGATGCCGTGGAACCAATATCAGGCACTTTACGTTGTTGCTGTGGGCAAAGCTGCGTTGCCTATGCTGGATACTCTCCGTTCCCGCC
>JBARKD010000142.1:0-6852 GCA_049800615.1 Acidobacteriaceae bacterium
AGCCCGGGGAGGATCACGATAAAGGGGACGGCCATCTTGAAAGCGGCTCCGATGACCGGAGCCATCCGTGCCGACCGGAGGCTATCTGCAGAAAGGATGCGCTGGACGACCAGGAAGTCCGTGGTCCAATAACCGAAGCTGACCACAAAACCCAGCCCGAAGACGATGCCGAACCAGTTAACCCCCATGGGGTTGGTGTTGAAGTGACCCAGCGTTGACCAAAGGTGCACATAGTCGGAGCGGCCCAGGTTGGTAGCTATCTGCTGGCGCAAGTTTGACCATCCGCCTACTTCGATCAGGCCCAGGATCGGCACCAGCAAAGCACCTGCCCAGATCAGCAGGAACTGGAGTATTTCGTTATAGATCGCCGATTTGAGACCGCCCAGCGCCACGTATACGGCGACCGTCGCCGAGGAAACCCAGATGCTGAAATTCAGGTCCCAGCCCAGGACCACTTTCATCACCAGGGCCATCGAGTACATATTGATCCCGCTCATGAGGATGGTCATGAACCCGAAGCTGACCGCGGAAAGAGCGCGGGCGCCATCACCGTAACGGAGTTTGAGGTAACCGGGCACGGAGTGGGTCTTGGAAATGTAGTAGAAGGGCATCATGACGATGCCCAGAAAGAGCATCGCGGGAATGGCGCCGATCCAGTACCAGTGGGTAGCCAGGATTCCGTATTGGTAGGCGGAGCCAGCCCAGCCCATGAGCTCGAGCGAGCCCAGGTTGGCGGAAACAAAGCTGAGGCCGGCAATCCAGGCGGTCATCTCGCGGCCGGCCATGAAAAACTCTTCGCTGGTGTTGGAAGAGCCCTTCAGGTAGAAGCCGATGAAGACCACGATGGCGAAGTAGATCGCGATGACCAGAACATCGATCCAGTTGAGGCGGGCAAGCTGGGTAGAAGCCGCCAAAGCCGCTAGGTGCATTCTTTCTCCTGTCCGTAGGTCGCTGCGGCGCCGTGCTTGCGGTAATAATGGCGGTCCAACAGCGCCTGAGAAACGCCGGTACAACTCTGCCGCAAGGTAGCCGTGTAGAACGCCATGCGGGCGACCGTTTCCAGAACAGCCGCGTTATGGGCGGCTTCCTGGGCTGTTTTTCCCCAGCAGAAGGGGGCATGGCCGGCGACCAGGACGGCGGGAACCGCTTCCGGATCAAGCCCTTGAAAGCGGCGGGCAATCGCGGCGCCGGTGTTGTACACATACTCCCCGCCGATTTCCTCCGGCGTCAGCTCTTCTGTGACCGGAACAGGACCATAGAAGTAGTCAGCGTGGGTAGTGCCGTAGGGGGGAATTTCGCGTCCGGCCTGGGCCCAGGCTGTGGCGAATTCGGAGTGCGTGTGGACGACGCCTCCGATTCGGGGAAACTCTTTATAAAGTATGAGATGGGTAGCAAGATCCGAGGAAGGGCGCAGCCGTCCATCGACCACTTTTCCCTCCAGATCGGTCACCACCATGTCGGAAGGCGCCATGGTCGCATAGTCCACCCCGCTGGGTTTGATGACGACCAGGCCTCGGTCACGGTCGATCCCGCTGGCGTTGCCGAAGGTGAAGAGCACGAGGCCGCGACGAACGAGTTCCAGGTTAGCATCGAGAACCTGCTGCTTCAGCGTGTCCAGTCCTGAAGATCCAGATCCTGAAGATGCAGGGGCACTTGTGGCGTTGGGCATAAAAACCTTGAGACAAAATAACAGACGTTGCGGGCAAACGTTTACCGCGCGCTCCCGACGTTAGGAGATGGAGGCAGGCCGCGTCAAGCGGGGTGCTTAACCAGCTTTTGAATTGAAAGTCTTGAAGAGAAGGGTTTTGTGGGGGCCCCCGGAGGCGGGTCCTGGGCGGGGGACTTGCTCGCGATTGGACTCCGGGTTCGTGGTTGCGGCTCCCCAAATGGCGCGGACAGCCTTGCCGAAGGCGCTGTACTCTTTGATGCCGGAAGCGGAGAGTTCAATGACCACCCAGCGATCGTCGAGGATTTTGGTCTTGGAATGATAGGCGGCTTGCCAGCGATCGAACTCCGGGCCCTTGTTGTGGCGCAAATAGCGCCACATTTCCCCGTCCGCGGTGCCGCCGTACGCGGTGGCCACCAGCACCGGCTCGCTATCCGGCGATCCATGCGGCACGGCGTGGGCCCTCGCGGCTCCGCCGCGAATCATACGGGCAATCTCCTGCTCGGCTTCCCTGAGAGTACGGGCAATCACATTAGCCTGGACATCCTCGCCTACGTATGCCCGGCAAAAGTAACCGAGGTCCTGTTCCATAAGTCACCTCTGATAAGCTACGCGATCCTGCCTGTGTACGAAAAGAGGTAAAAATGCCTTAAGGTTACGTTCGGTCACGACCTCCAAGGGAAGCGGGCCGGTCAGCGGCTCACATGAACGACCTTTTATTGTATTAGATGCTGTTACTGCTGTTGTTGCTGTTGCATACGCTGCAAGTGCAACAGTTGGGCCGGGGGCGATGGCGGTTCCTGTGCCCTCTCGACCAGGACCGACCAATCTTCCGGAACGGGCATATCCTGATCCAGGGAAGGCATGTCGGCATATTTCGATACCTTAACCGCTACATAAAGCTCGCTCTCTTTGCTGCCGCGATAGGTTCCGCGAGTGGGGGGAACGTCCGAGTAGTCTCTACCGAGCGCAGTGCGGATATAGCGGCTGTGAGCCAGCAGGTTATTGGTTGGGTCAAACCCTACCCAGCCCACCTGGGGCAGAAACGCCTCCACCCAGGCATGGGTCGCGTCGGCAGTTGAGCGGTCCTTATTTTCCTCGCCATGGTAAAGGTAGCCGCTGACATAACGGCACGGAATGCCCACGAGCCGCACCAGGGCGAGCATGGTATGGGCAAAGTCCTGGCAGACGCCCTTACGGGTGGCGAGCGCTTCGTCAATGGACGAATTTACATGTGTGCTGCGCGGCACGTAGTCAAACCAGTGATAGAGGGAAGCGTTTAGTTGTCGCAGCAGTATGAGAGGATCGTCGCGCCGCCGGACATCCAATAGCTTGGCCAGGTCGAGGAGGGCGGGGGACGGCTTGGCAAACTCGCTGGGAAGCAGCATTTCGGAGAAATCCCCCAGGGCGACGAGTGAGTCCATCTCGTTCCAGGCGCCCGGGCGCAGGGTTTGCGGAATTTCAGGGAAGGGCTGCTGTTCTACCAGCGCTTCGGCCACCATCACCAGCTGCCGATGCTCTCCCGGGATGTCGTAGTGGTGCACGTTGTTGCCCAAATGATCGCGGTAGGAGAAAACCCGGCAACGCGGGCTAACCGACAAGGAGAACGAAAGGCAACGCTGATTGTTATCATTGCGCGGGTGCATGCGCGCTTCCATGAGGCTTTCGCTCACGGGATCTTTGTACAGGAACTTCGTTAGATGCCGTATCAGATAAAAATCCATCGTGCTCCCTGCTTTCCGGGGTCCCCGGCAGCTTTGCTGCTGGGGTGGTTTCCGGGGTCCCCGGCAGCTTTGCTGCTGGGGTGGGTGCTTCGCCCTACATGGCGAGAGCGGCTTCGACCGAGTATTGAATATAGAAGCGGTAGATCAGGTCGTGCGTCTGGCGGCACTGATGCAAAATATTGCGCAGATAGGCCGCAGGATCCTGGGCGAGAATATCGGATATTTCGACGAAGCTTAGCGAGGCCTGCAGCCTGCCGGAAATCTTGGTGAGTTCGTCGACCGGCGGTCTTCCGCTGGACAGTTGAACTGCGACCAGGGCCTGCCGCAGGCAATCCACCGAATACCTCAGTGAATGAGGAAATTGCGGGTTCAACAGCAGGAACTCGAGGATTTGCTCCGCGCTCAGATCGGCGGTATAGACCTTGCAATAGGCTTCGAACGCGGTGCAACAACGGAGCAAGCCGATCCACTCCTGATACAGTTGTCCCTCCGCCGCGAGCTCCGGAGTATTGAGGATTTCCGGCTGAAACAGTTCCAACAGGTTGGCCGTAGCAGCGGCACGCTCAAGGTAACGGCCCATTTGAATGAAATGCCACTCCTCGCCATGGCTCATCGTGCTGTCGGTCACACCGTGGAAGAGATGGATTCCGTCGATCACGGCGGGAAGGAAATCAGCCAGGCGGGTATTTAAACCAAATTCGGAATGGGGCTGAATGACCCAGTGATACATGCGATTCAGTTGCTGCCATTGCTCCGAACTGATCTCGTCACGCACCTGGCGCGCATTTTCCCGGGCCTCGATCAGGCACGAAGTGACGGAGGCTGGAATGTCGGCGTCGAAGGTGAGGGTATGAACCAGCTGGTAGTAGTCGTTTTCCCAACCCACCTGCTCGGGGTTTCCCAATGCCCCCAGTACGCGCTTCCACCTTCCTTCGGCGCTGGTGCTGGACTTGTCGAGCATGAGACCCATGTTTACATCGAGCATGCGCACGGTGTGCTCGGCGCGCTCGAGATAGCGGCTCATCCAATAAAGACTGTCTGCTACACGAGAAAGCATTTGCGCCTCAGTCGTTCAGAACCCAGGTGTCTTTGCTGCCGCCGCCCTGGGACGAGTTCACCACCAGAGAACCACGCCGTAATGCGACACGGGTCAAGCCACCAGGCACGATACGTACTTTATCCCCATAAAGAATGAACGGACGGAGATCCACGTGGCGGGGTTCAATTCCGTTTTCGGTCAAACAACCTGCGCGGGAAAAGTCGAGGGTTGGCTGGGCTATGTAATTTCGCGGGTTGGCTTCGATGGCGCGCTTGAACTCCTCGCGCTGGTCCGCCGTGCTGTGGGGACCGATCAGCATTCCATATCCTCCGGATTCACCCACTGCCTTCACCACCAGTTTGTGCAGATTTTCCGTCACATGACGGCGCTGCACCGGGTCTGTCATGAGATACGTTTCCACGTTCTTGAGAACCGGGTCTTCGCCCAAGTAGTAGCGGATGATCGCCGGCACATAGGCGTAGACCGCTTTGTCGTCTGCGATGCCAGTTCCGAAGGCATTCGCCAGGGTTACATTGCCGGCGCGATAAGCGTTAAATAACCCGGCCACGCCCAGGATGGAGTCGGAGCGAAAGGCCAGCGGGTCGATGAAGTCATCGTCCACCCGGCGGTAGATCACGTCGACCCGTTTGAGCCCGGCGGTTGTTCGCATATAAACCACATTGTCGTGAGTGCACAGGTCGCGCCCCTCGACCAGCTCGATGCCCATCTGCCTGGCGAGGTAGGTGTGCTCGAAATAGGCGGAATTGTAGACGCCGGGAGTAAGCAGGACGATCGATGGGTCGTGCCGTCCCTCCGGGGCCAGGGAGCGTAGCGTGCTCAGCAGCAGCTGGGTATAGTGTTCAATCGGTTGCACTCCGCAGTCGCGAAAAAGCTGGGGAAACGTGCGCTTCATGACCCGGCGGCTGGTCAACATGTAGGAGACGCCGCTGGGGACGCGGAGATTATCCTCGAGAACGACGAATTCCCCGTTACTCAGGCGAAGCAGATCTGTTCCCGTAACGGTTATATAAACATTGCGCGGTACCTGCAGACCGCGCATCTCGCGGCGAAACTGCCGGCAGCTATAAACGATTTCCCGGGGGACGCGGCCGTCATTGAGGATTTTGCCCTCGTTATAGACATCGTGCAGAAAGAGATTGAGAGCGGTGATCCGCTGGATCAGCCCCTTTTCAATATGCTGCCACTCGGCCCCGGTAATAACTCGCGGCAATAAGTCGTAGGGAAAGATCCTTTCTGTTCCCTCGCCGTTGCCGTAAACGTTGAAGGTGATGCCCTGGGTCAGGAATGAAAGGTCCACCGAGCGTTTACGGCGCGCGATTTCTTCTGGCGGCAGGTTCAGGAACGTGTCCAACACTTCGGAGTAGTGGGATCTTACCTGGCCCTCCTCGCTGAACACCTCGTCGTAGGTGTGGTCGAGGAGGTAGTCCTTCAAGAGCGGATTGCCAAACGTGCTGGGTCTCGCTATCTCCATTTATTTCCTGAATCCTGACGTCGTTTCGGCCGGAACTTCGTCGCTGACGACGCTGAAGTGGGTGAGACTGGCAATCCCGAAGGAGGTGGTGATGGCCACATCCGAAGCATCCCGGCCTACGGCCATCAGGACCCGTCCAACACGGGGACGGTTGTGCCGGGCGTCCACGGTCCACCAGCGATCGGCCAGATAGACTTCGAACCAGGCGCTGAAGTCCATGGGAGTGAAGGAGGGCGGGACGGCGATATCTCCAAGATAGCCGGTGGCATAACGCGCAGGGATATTCAGTGCGCGGCAAAAGGTCACGGCCAAATGCTGAAAATCCCGGCATACGCCGACCCGCTCGGTAAATACGTCGAGAGCGGTTTTTGTTGACCGGGCATGCTGGTAACCAAATGTCACCTTGGTATTTACCCAATCACAAACGGCCCGGACCCTGCTCCAGCCCGGCGTCACATTGCCGAACAGTTCGACTGCGATGTTGGAGAGCCGATCGACTTCGCAGTACCGGCTGTTGAGCAGATAGATGAGGGTCTCGTTAGGCAGCTCGGCCACCGGATGCTCCGTGGCGTTGAGCGGCGTCGGATCTTCCCAGCCTGAATCGGCGACCAGAGTAGAGCCGCTGAGCCGGATGTAGCCCATGGGCGCTACGAACCTGGAGCAGCGGTTGCCGAAAGTATCGATATAGCTGGTAACGGGGACGCTCGGATCCAGTTTGAGTTCATCCGGTTCCAGCAGGTCCGGCTCGCGGGAAGGATGCACATGGAGCATCGCCACGATCGTCACAGGAGCGGGGACATTGAAACCAATGTCATAACCTAAGCGAATTAGCATGCATTCCCTCAATCGAGCCCTGCCACGAAGCGCCCGGAGCCTTCCCGGGCTGGGTCGACAGGAACGACAAGGTCCTTGTCGCAAAAATTATGATGCT
>JBARKD010000143.1:0-16851 GCA_049800615.1 Acidobacteriaceae bacterium
TAACCGGAGGGATCACGGGCGACGCTCACCGCGGCGAGGGCGGACGGCTATCCACCCTCGCCTAACGACATTCTCTTAAAAAATGTCGCCTCTCTCTAGATACAAGGGATCTGCGTTTGCCGGACCCGCAACCGAACACGAACCTCTTAGAGCGGTTGTTCCCAAGCCATAAGCACCGCCAAGCTTAGTCCTCGCAGAATGGTTTTTTTTCGAGACCAGCGGCGTGTTCAAACGCGCCAGGCGGCTTCGTCTCTCATAGCGATCTCATTCGCACCGAACGGCCGTGCGGCAGGACTCAAGCGGGAAGGAGGAACTGCCGATAAACGCGGTGTCAAAGGGGGAAAGGTAAGTAGCTTCTAATGTAGACGCCCTGGACCAGAGGCCGGCATAGTGCGGTGCCTCTCCCGGACACTTTCATTAGCGATTAAAACTCTCCCGCGACCTACAAAGCGACACCTTCGTCCTGGTCAAATTGATCGCCTTCGGTTGGAATGCAATCCGGCAAGCCCGGATTTTCTCGAGCGGAATCGCGATGCACCGATGAATCGGGCCTGAGCAAAGGAGGTTAATGGACTCCGCAACGAGATATCACTCCTCCATCGAGGCTCCCGGCCAACCTGCGGCCGAGTTGGCGCACGACCTCAATAACATTCTGGGCATCATTCTGGGCTGCTGCGAGCTGCTCAAAGAGCAAGCCTCGCTTTCCGGGGAAGCCAGAAAACTGATCTCCGACATTGAAAGCGCGGGGATGTCCGGCAAAAACATCTCCGAAGACGTGCTGGCTGCGATCCGGCGGCAGCCTTCGTCGCCGGCGCCGCTTGATCTCAACCAGCTTGTGCATCGCATGCAGACCATGCTTGGGCGACTAATCGGAGATAACGTCGAGCTAGTGAGCGTCCCCTGTCTCGGGCCGGCAATCATTCGGGCCGCCCCAAGCCGGGTGGAACAACTGCTAATAAACCTGGTGGTCAATGCTCGCGATGCCATGCCACAAGGTGGCAGGATCGTCATCGAGATTGCGGAAATAGCGCGCGCCGATTGCCATGACGCCCAGTGCTCATGGGAAGGGACCGGCCCTTCCGTGATGCTCTCCGTGGCCGACACCGGCACGGGCATGGATCCGGAAACACAATCGCATATATTCGAGCCTTGCTTCAGCACCAAAGCGAAGGGAGCAGGGCTCGGCCTATCCATCGTCTCGACGGTTGTGAAGCAGTCTGGCGCCGCAATCAGCGTCGCCACCCAGCCAGGTCAGGGAACCACATTCAGGATCTATTTTCCCTGCTGCCAGGAAACCTTGCCCACCACGGAAACGGTGGAAAAAGCCGCCATGCCGGCTATGCCCGCTGTGCCCGCTATGCTGGCTATGAACGATGCCACGCCGTTGCCCACCGTCGAAGGCAGCGAAACCATCCTGCTGGTAGAGGATTCTGATCCTTTGCGACGGCTTACACGACGGTTGCTGGAAGATTGCGGCTATACCTTACTGGAGGCGGAGGATCCTGTGGAAGCCCTCCGCGTCGCTCGCGACCATCGTGGACTAATCTCCCTGTTGATCACCGATTTGTCGATGCCCAGGTTTAGCGGTCAAGCCCTGGCCCAAAAGCTCACCCGCTTACGCCCCGAGACCAGGGTCCTGTTCACATCC
This sequence comes from Acidobacteriaceae bacterium, assembly GCA_049800615.1. Lineage (GTDB taxonomy): Bacteria > Acidobacteriota > Terriglobia > Terriglobales > Acidobacteriaceae > PALSA-350. Next base: position 1,649 of record JBARKD010000143.1, read on the forward strand.
GGATACCCTCTGGGCATGCGCGGCCAGGAGGATGTGTTCCTGCAGAAACCATTCACTCGCGACGACCTCCTGAAGAAGGTGCGCGAGCTCCTGGATTCCCCGCCACGCTTCGGTCCCGGTTCCGCGCGTTCCCCGGGCACGGCTTCTCCAAATTCAACTTCTCGGTATTCTGCGCGCCTTCGATGTGGCTGACTCAGGCTTCGAATGGGAAGGATTAGCGAATGTTCGCGATCATCGGCATCGTACTTGTATTTGTTTGCGTCATCACCGGCTTTCTCATGGAGAAAGGCAAGCTCCCCGTTCTTATTCAGCCTGCCGAGCTGGTTACCATAGTCGGCGCAGCCATTGGAACCGTCCTCGCGGCCAACCCCATGCACATCATCAAGAAGCTGGTAGGGGGTCTACTCGGCACTCTGAAGGGCTCGCCGTTCACCAAGCAGCGCTATACAGAAACACTCAAAATGATGTTCGATCTGTTTGCCAAGTCTCGCAAGGAGGGGGCCATCGCGATCGAGGGTGATGTGGAAGATCCGGAAAAGAGCCCGATATTTTCTAAATACCCGATATTCCTGAACGATCATCACGTTCGCGATTTTGTATGCGACACCATGCGCATGGCGATCACCGGGGGTGTGGCCCCGTTTGACGTCGACCAGATGATGGAGCTTGATATGGAAGTCCATCACCATTCCGCTTCGCAGCCAAACCAGTCCTTATCAAGTGTCGCTGACGCGTTGCCTGGGCTGGGCATCGTCGCAGCTGTGCTGGGCGTGGTCGTGACCATGGGCGCGCTTGGCGGTCCACCGGAAGAAATCGGCCACAAAGTGGCGGCTGCCCTGGTCGGAACCTTTCTCGGAATCCTCCTCTGTTACGGAGTGCTTGGCCCTCTGGCCGCAAATATGTCCAAGATCGTGGATGAAGAACACAGCTTTTACGCAGTTCTTCGCGTTGTGATGATTGCCTTCATCAAGGGGACCTCGCCCATCATGGCGGTCGAGATCGGGCGCCGTGCCATTCCGGGTCATGTCCGCCCCAGCTTCGCTGAAGTAGAGAAGGCGTGTAGAGAAAAAGCGGGCGAGCCGGCAGCGGTGGGCGCAGCTTAGGAATGTAAACGCATGGCAGACGAACAACCCATCATCGTCATCAAGAAGAAGGGCGGCCATGGCGGCCACCATGGCGGAGCCTGGAAGGTGGCCTATGCCGATTTCGTCACCGCCATGATGGCACTCTTCATCGTGCTCTGGCTGATGAACACCAGCGAGCCTATCCAGGAAGCTGTCGGCGGGTACTTTCGCGATCCATTGGGAACCGCCAAAAAAACCGGATCAGCCATGGGCGGAGCCGGCAACGCCGCTCCTGTCAAAAAAGAAGACATGGCCAAGTTGAAACAGGACTTGATGAAAGCCATGGAAAAGATGGCGGGCTTCGACAAACTCAAAAAGCAGATCGAACTGACCCTCACTCCGGAAGGCCTGCAGATCGAGATGATGGAGAGCCCGCAAGGAACTTTTTTTGAAAACGGCAAGGCCCAGCCTACGGAAATCATGCAGAACCTGTTGAAAGTACTTTCCGTCGAGATAGGCAAGTTGCCCAACCAGATCACGATTGAAGGACACACCGATTCCAAGCCGTTTTCTGATTCGCCGCTTTACGGCAATTGGGAGCTGTCGACGGACCGCGGAAACGCAGCCAGGCGCCTGATGGAAATCAGCGGCCTGCGTCCGGATCAGGTGGTCCAGGTGCGCGGCTACGCTGACCAGAAACTGCGCAAGCCTCAGGCGCCGGAAGATCCTTCCAACCGCAGAGTCACCCTGATTGTTCAGTATTTGAAGCCGCCTGCCGGTCCGCCAGCCATCGTGACCGACGGCTCCTTACCTCAGGCCGGGAAACTGGCTGCTCCCGCTGCGCCGGCGTCTAAGCAACCGTCCGCCAATACGAAGGAAACAAAATCGGAGAAATAGGAGCCATGCATACTCCAAAAAGAATGTGCACGTGGCTATGGAATCGACATCAGCGACGAAGGACCTGTGTCGTTGCGAATCCCGGTGATAAAGTCGACGGTCATCCTGCGTTCCCAGGATGTTTCAAAAAGAAACAGAAGGCCAACCTGTCGCTTCTCGACATAGGCCACTTGGGAGCGAAGTTCGAGTACCCCGTTTCGAGGACGAAGAATGAGTAAGCCGCTACTGCCCTCAATGAGGAGATCGTCAAACTCCGCGCGAATGCCTTCGTCGCTCACGTCCTTGCAAAGCCCGGGAAAACGTGAGGCCTCAACGATAAACTCTACCTGGAAGCCCGTTGCCATGCGAGGTTTTCGGTATGCGAATGGGCGCATGCTGTCCAAGCCTCCCATGCCCGTCTGGTCGGGGCGGCGCGTATCTGGCGGTTCACAGGCTGCGGAAAAACGCGCCGAAGCAGCGAGCGAGGCGCTAGATAGTGTATCCCTGCCTAGACAGCTGACTACGTCTGGCAGGTTTGTCGAGCCGCTGCGTTGTTTTCCCGCAACCTGTTCAGGTGTTTCCTCCTCTCTATCGGCAGCAATGCGTTCCGTTTCAATGCGCCGGTTTGATCTTGTTGCGTTGCCAGGATCGGGAGGGTGGAGCTTATGACTTCAGAGCCCATGCCTTCCGACCCGACCGAGGAGGATGAGACCACCAAATCCGGTTCCCTCTCGATCGGTCAGCCGTTTGGGGCACGCATCCTGATCGTGGAAGACGATGTATCCCTGGGGAAGTTCCTCAGTCGCGCGCTCAAGCTCAAATCTTTTTCTGTCAATGTCGCCCTGGATGGCGAGGTAGCCTGGGACGCTCTGCAAAAATCCGCCTACAACCTCGCCATTCTTGATCTCAACCTGCCCGGGATCGACGGTATGGTGTTATTGAAACAGGTGCGGATCGCTCACCCGGACTTGCGCATCCTGGTGTTGACGGCAAGAAATCGCACCGAGGACATGGTTTCGGCGCTTGAACAAGGGGCGGATGATTGCCTGATCAAACCGTTCTCATTCCTGGAGTTGCTGGCCAGGATTCGGGGCTTGTTACGCCGCGAATCGGCGCCGGCAACCACTGTCTCGAGGATCGCGGATCTGAGCATCGATCGCGAACAACACCGGGTTATGCGAGGGGAGCGGATCATCGACCTCACTCCCCGGGAGTTCGCCATTCTTGAGTGCCTCATGAACAACGCGGGTAAGCCGGTCTCACGCCTCACGCTTATGCGTGAGGTTTGGAATATTCCCATGGATCCCTCCACGAACATTGTCGACGTGTATATGAAGTATCTCCGCGACAAGATCGACACGGAGGGCGAAGCCAGATTGATTCGCACAATTCGCGGCGTGGGGTACGTCATAAGAAATGATTAGCAGCCGCTGGGATTCGCTAACGTCGAGAACGTCTTCCGAAACTCTTTGTGCCAACCTGGCCCTCGGTATCCACGCGGCCGCGCAACCGCTCGCGGTCCTGCAGGCCAGCCTAAGCAGAGAACATACAGATCGGATGACGGACCGCGAGCTGCGCCAGCTTGCCGCAAGCTCTGCGCTGGAGGTGCAGCGGGTCTGTAGGCTCTTCAATTGCCTGCAGGAGCTGGTCATGGCTGAGAGCGAACCACAACTGTGTTCAACCCCGATTCTGCCTCTGCTTGCGGATGCGGTCGACGGAGTCGGGCTCCTGTTTCAGGATGATCGCATTGCTCTCGTCGTAAAACTGCCGGATACTACTCCGCCGGTTTTGATCCATCCCGCACGCACTCTCCACGCCGTGTCCCGAGTGTTGCTGGTTGCCCATGCGCTCTCGAGTGAACGCGATACCGTGGAGCTGGTGGCTTCGCAATCTCCGCATGCGGTTCACATTGCTGTGCGCAATGCCGATTCCGTTGCCAGGGCAATGAAGGCCGAGGTGAGTCTTAGTCTGGCCATTGCCGCAGCGAACATCCGCAGCCAGCAGGCCGCGTTCTCTCACTGCCTGCGGCCCTTCGAAGTGCACATTGAGCTAACGCAGTCCCAGCCCGCCAGAGAACTATGAGCGCAACTTCACCGTTTCGCCTTGGAGAGGATGAGAGCAACACCATCAGCGTGTTGCTGGTGAGCCCAAACAGCCGGCTCCGTGCCCAGCTACGTGAGAAGCTTCGTCAGCCGCGTTGGAATCTGACAGAAGCGGCCGGGGGCGCGGAAGCACTTGAATATCTGCACGAGAGCTTTAGTGAGATCCTTTTGCTGGATCCGCTGCTGCCTGACCTGGAATCCAACGAATTCATTACCATGGTTCGCGAACAGTTCCCTGGTGTCCAGATTCTCACCGTGAATCCGCATACCGGCCAGTTGGTTCTGGGAACATCCTCCCCCACCACGCTCTCGGCTCAACTCACCGAAGTGCTTTACGGTGCTGTCAATGCCCAGCCCAGCTTCGTCTCTCCCGTGCAAATGCGATCGCTAGCGGGCAATGAGAGTGCCGGTCGCGGTATTCGCGGTATGGTCGGAGACACGGAACCGATGCGGCGAGTCTACGAGCTCACGAATATGGTGGCTCGCCGCGATACGACGGTTCTGGTATTGGGCGAGAGCGGTACTGGCAAGGACTTGATTGCGCAGGCCATTCATCTCATCAGCCCGCGCCAGAAGCAACCCCTGATCGTGATCAATTGTGCCGCCATCCCGGAGCCCCTGCTGGAAGCCGAGTTATTCGGTTACGTGAAGGGTTCCTTCACGGGCGCTGTTCAATCGCGCATCGGCCGCATCCACGCCGCACATGGGGGCACCCTGTTCCTCGACGAGATCGGCGATATGCCGCTGTCTTTGCAGAGCAAAATTCTACGTTTCCTGGAACAGGGGGAAGTGCAAAGGATCGGCGGGAACGACAACTTGAAGGTCGATGTTCGCGTAGTGGCGGCGACCAACGCGGATCTTCCCAGCCTGGTCAACCAGCGCCTTTTTCGTGAGGACTTGTATTACCGGCTGGCCATCTTCCCCATAAAGTTACCTCCTCTGCGCGAGCGCCTTGACGATGTCGAGAAGCTCACCGAATGCTTCCTGGCAAAGTTCTGTCCCACTGCAATTCTGAGCGCTGGAGCGGTCGAGGCCCTCTGCCGCCACCACTGGCCGGGGAACGTCCGTGAGCTGAGAAACGTGGTTGAGCGCGCCTGCATTTTCCTCGGCGCGGAACGTGAGATCCTTCCTCACCACATCCTCTTTTGACCTGCCGCCAGACAATCAGATTGGCCATCCCCGTGCTTAACAACAGGTAGATGGCCCCAGGCTCTAATCTCGAACCAATCAACTCCTTGCTCGAGCACGCGAGTGATGAATCGGAATTGCAGGCCAGGAGCGCCGCGCTCCTGGCCGGTGCATTTTCTGAGTTCATTTCCGCATCTTCGCGATTAGAAGGCTCTTATCGCCGGCTTCAGCAGGAAGTCCATGAGCTTCGTCAGGAATTGTCTGCCCGGGATGCGGCCTTGAGCACCAGTCTTGCAGAGAACGACCGCATACGTCTCGATCTGCAACAAATTGTGGACTCGATGCCGTGTGGCGTGCTCGTTCTCAGTCGCCACGGCGAGGTCCTGATGATCAATCCGGAATGTGGCCGCTTGTTGGGCATTGACGGTGTGCAATTTCCCGATAGCTCACGGGCTACTTTGCAACAGATCTCTGCCTCAAGCGGCATAAATCTTCAATTGTGTTGTGAAAATTTCGCCTATGCGGATGCCGGCCAGGAGTTTTGCATTCACGGGCCGGCAGGGAAGCGCTGGCTCGAGGTTCGCCATCGGCCGCTCTTTTATCCGGCAGGCAGACCTGACCGCGTCATTCTGATCCTTCGCGACGTAACCGCGCAGAGGCGCGCCGAAGAGGAGCGGGAGTCTGCTCGCAAAGCGATGGCCCTGGCTGAAATTGCAACGATCCTCGCCCATGAAATTAAAAATCCGTTAGCCAGCCTCGAACTCTTTGCAGAGCTGGTGGAAAACGATGGAGAGCAGCGCCGCCAATGGATTTCCAATTTACGCGCGGGCATACGTAAGCTTTCGAGCACAGTGAACAATGTATTGACGTTCCATGGCTCCGGCTCGCTGCACCTCTCTCCTGTGATTCTGTCCGCGGTGATCAGCAACGCCCTTCAGTTTGTGCAGCCCCTCGCACAGCAGGCGGCAGTGACGTTGTTATGGCGTGAAGATTGCAACCAGGAGCCTGTCATGGGAAATGAAGGTGCGCTGCATCAGGTGGTTTTCAATCTGGTTTCGAATGCCATCCGTCACACTCCGCCGGGCGGCAGCGTCACCGTCTCTCTGCTATGCGCCCCCGATCATGATGGACCGGGTCGGCAGGTGGGGGTTGAATTCTCCGACACCGGCTGCGGGATTCGTCCAGACCAGATGGATCGCATTTTCGAGCCGGGCTTTAGCGGGAATGGGGATACCACGGGGCTGGGCCTGGCGGTTTGCAGGCGGATTATGACTCAGCATGGAGGCCGGATTTCTGCCTCCACTACGGCGCGCACTGGCGCGCGTTTCCTCCTTACTCTTCCCAGGCTTAAAGAGGTCGACGCATGAACAGCAGTCCTTTGTGCCGGGCAAATTCCTCCGTGTTGGTAGTTGATGACGAGCCGGGCATGCGTACTGCCCTTGAGGCCAATTTCCTGCGTCGCGGATGGCGGGTCGAAACGGCGGCCGGCGTTCACAGCGCCGCGCGCACTTTAGAAAACACCATGTTTGATCTGGTGGTTAGCGATATCCGAATGCAGGATGGTGACGGTTTCGAATTGATGGGTTCTGTGCTCAGGAAATGGCCTGCTACGGCCGTCATTCTCTTGACCGCGTACGGCAGTGTGCCCGAAGCCGTGGAGTCGATGCGCAGCGGCGCCTTCGACTATCTCACCAAGCCAATCTCATTTGAGCAGCTTCACGCCGCCGCCGCTCGGGTCATGCTGCGGGCCGGCGAGAAAGGTGCTTCGGAAAAGCGGAAAAAGCTAAACGCCGCCGCGCTTTCCGGTAGCAGCATTGTCGGCCGTTCGCCTTTGCTGTTGCAGGCCTTGCAACGCGCCCGTGCTGCCGCAACGACCGCCGCTGACGTGCTCATCGAAGCGGAAAGCGGCACGGGGAAGGAGCTGCTGGCGAAATTTATCCATGAAAGCAGCGATCGAAGCCGAAAACCTTTTGTTGCCGTAAACTGCGCCGCGCTGCCTGAGCAGCTGCTCGAGACCGAGCTCTTCGGGCACGCAAAAGGCGCTTTTACCGGCGCCAATGCAGCCAAGGCCGGCAAATTCGAGTTGGCGGACGGCGGAACTCTGCTGCTGGACGAAATAGGCGAGATGCCTCTGAACCTGCAGCCCAAACTCCTGCGAGTTCTTCAGGAACGCGAGTTTGAGCGCCTGGGCGAGGTCCACTCCCGGCAGGTCGACATTCGCGTCGTTGCCACCACGAATGCTTCTCTCGGTTCCATGGTAGAGCAGGGCCGGTTCCGCAGCGACCTCTACTACCGTTTGAATGTCATTCCTCTCTCTCTCCCCACCCTGCGCGAGCGGGTCGAAGATATTCCCGCACTGGCCCAGCGCTTTGCCGAGAAATTCGGCCTTGAAATGGATACCCCTGTCCCCTCGCTTGATCCCGGCTTCATCGAAAAGCTGCAGGCTCATCATTGGCCCGGCAACATCCGTGAGCTGGCCAACTTCATGCGCCGTGTGCTCTCTCTCAACCAGGGGGCCATCATCGACGCGGCCTGTTTCGTCAAGGAATTTCAACCCCTCACTAAGGGCCAGCCTGATTTGCCCCCGATGCCTGCTCCAGGGACACCTATTTCTGTACTCGAGAAAATCCATCTCGAGAATACCCTTGCGCTGGCGCACGGTAATCGCACCCACGCTGCCGAAATGTTAGGCATCAGCCTGCGCACCATGCGCAACCGCATCAAGGAATACGGCCTGCCGCCGAGAAAGTACGCATGATGGCTACGACTGCAATCTCGCTTTCCAGCCTCGAGAGCTATCTGGAGTTGACCTCCGCACGCGAGCGGTCCATCTCCGCCAATATGGCCAATGTCGACACGCCCGGTTACCGCACCCGCGACATCGACTTCCAGAGCGAGCTGCGAAATGCGATGTATCAGCCAACAGAGGGCGGCGGAACCCCGCGGCTTCTACCCGTGTTTCGCCAAGTCCAGGGTTTGATGGAGCGTCCCGACGGTAACAATGTCAGTCTCGATCGCGAAGGCCTTTTGATGGCGGAAACACAATTGCAGTATCAACTTGGCATTCAGCTCGTGAAGTCCGAGTTTCACGAAATCTTGAGCGCTATCAACGGAGGAGGTTCGTCGTGAATCTATTTGACTCACTCGCAATTAGCGGCTCTGCGCTAGCGGCGGAAAGGCAGCGTTCGGAAATCATCGCCACCAACATGGCGAATGCTGAAACCACACGCACCGAAGCCGGCGGCCCATTTCACCGCCGTGAAGTAGTCTTTGAGGCGCCGGGCGCCTCCACCTTCCGGCTCGCGCTCGCGCACAGCGACCTGGGTGGGCCGACGGCCGGAAGCGTGCGCATCTCACAGGTAATCGACGACCCTTCGCCCGCAGTCATGCGCTACCAGCCCAGCCACCCCGATGCGAATAAAGACGGCTACGTCGCTTATCCCGCAATCAATCCCGCGGCGGAAATGGTGGATCTTATGGATTCTGTGCGCGCCTACCAGTTGAATGCTTCTGCCATCGCCGCGGCCAAGCAGATGATTCAGCAATCGATCGACATTCTTAAAAGTTAGAGGGGAGGGTCGCAAATGAGTGGTTCCATTCCAGGCCTCGGAACACTGGGCGCCATAAGCCCCCTGCCCAAATTGCCCTCTCTGCAACCTGAATCGGGTGCGCCCGGGTTCGGCGCTGTTCTTTCCACAGCCATGCAGCAAGTCAATCAATTAGCAACCGGTGCGGACCAGCAAGTCGGTAACCTGCTCCAGGGACGCAGTGGAGACATGAGCACGGTGATGATCGCCGTCGAGAAGGCGGATGTGGCTTTTCAGCTTATGATGCAGGTCCGCAATAAGATCGTGAGCGCTTATCAGGACATTGAGAAGATGCAATTCTAGCCGATGGCCTCTGGAGCTAAACAAACGTAACTTATATCACTACTTATGGCGGCCAAGAACCAGCTTGCGGTTAAACAACAAATGAGCAGCGCCCAGGCGCTGGAACGCGTCAGGCTCTTCTGGGCCAGCCGCAGCCCGCAGCAGCGCGCGTATCTCGTTGTGGGACTTGCCGTCGCCCTGGCGGCGGCCGCCTTCTTCGCGAAAATACTGATAAATCCCGCATACAAGCCATTGATGACTGGGCTTGAGCCGGCAGACGCGCAAGCTATAGGGGAGGAACTGGCGGCCAAGAAGATAGCGTACCGGGTCAGCCAGGATGGCACTTCCATCGATGTTCCCGAAGATCAGGTCGACGCTGCCCGGCTTGAAGTGGCCTCGCATGGTTCGCCGCACAGCGGCCATATTGGCTTTGAAATCTTCGATAAGGTTTCCTGGGGGCAAACCGAATTCGATGAGAAGGTGAATTATCAACGGGCGCTGGAAGGGGAACTCGAACGAACCATTGAAACCATAAGCGGGGTCAAGAGCGCTCGCGTCCACCTGGTCATGGCTACGGACTCCGTCTTCATGGATCGGGAGCGTGGGGCAAAAGCCTCGGTCACCTTGCGTCTCAAACGCGGGAGCCTGAGCCGCGAAGAGATTTTGGAGATTTCCCGCCTGGTTGCCGGAGCGGTGGATGAGCTCAAGCCATCGGATGTCGTCATTATCGATGCCGATTCCAACAAAACGCTCGAATCGGGAGTTGCCTCGTCCGATGCAAATGACGGTCTGGACCAGGAATTGACACGGCGGTTGATCTCGACCTTGGCGCCCGTAGTCGGATCTGACCGATTGCGGGCGACCGTCAACGTCGAATATGAAACCGGCAGTAGTGAAGAAAGCCAGGACAAATACGATCCTGCGGTCAGCGTGACCCTTAATATGCAGCGCTCCGAAGAGAGCACCGGACCGGGCGCGGGTATTGGTGGCGTTCCCGGCACTTCCAGCAATGTAGTCGCTGCCAAGCCCGCTCCGCCCCCAGCCGCAGGCGCTACTCCGCCCCCAGCCGCAGGCGCTACTCCAACCCCAGCCGCAGGCGCTACTGCAGCTGCCGCGGCTGTCGTCAGGGATCCGGGCAGTTCTTCGAAAACCGAAAGCGCGACCTATGGTGTCAATAAAACCACGCGTCATCTCATCGAGCCCGCCGGAGGCGTTCGCCGGCTTACCGCCGCGGTGCTGCTCGACGATGCCGTCGACCACAAGCTTGAGAAAGGCAAAATGGTCGAGATCCGGAGAAAGAGGAGTCCGGACGAGCTAAAGCTCATCAGCGACATCGCCCAGGCAGCCATCGGCTTCAATAGCGCTCGCGGTGACGTAATTTCGGTACAAAATCTCAGCTTCGATCACGTCGCGTCCGCGGAGATTCCGCCCCCAACCTTCGTGGATAAAACACGCAAGGCCATCAGCGATTATTCATCCGTCATCCGCTACGCCGGGTTGCTGGTGCTGTTCCTCCTGATCTACATACTTATGGTTCGGCCGATCCAACAGCGTGCTCTTGCCCCCCCGGATCCGATGCAGATCGCTGCCAGAGCGCAGGCCAGCGCGCAGGCCAGCGCAGACCCCGAGACCGCCGCCCTCGCTGAATCTGCGGCCAGCCTTGCCCAGCGCTCAGCGGTGCTCAGAAAGCAGTTGGCTGATTTTGTAAAAGCTGAACCGGAAAGCAGCACAAACGCCGTGCGTGTCTGGCTGCGGGAAGGAGCGCCATGAGTCCGCCGCAGGAAAAACTTGCCGTCTCCGGCATTCGCAAGGCAGCCATCCTGCTTACGCTTCTGGGTGAGGATTCTGCCGCTACTGTCTTCCGCAATCTGAACGAGGATGACCTGCAGAAAGTTGCCGATGAAGTGGCCGGTCTCGGCACAGTTCCGGTTGAACTGTCGCTTCAAGTCTTTGAGGAATATCAGCGGATCACGCAGGCGCAGGACTACATCGTCCAGGGCGGCAGCGATTTTGCCCATCGCCTGTTGGTCAAAGCTTTTGGAGAGGAAGAGGCCGAGGACATCATCAAGCGGCTTAGCAAAGCCCGGGAGCTCAACCCGCTGGAATCTTTGCAGCGGGCTGAGCCCCAGAAACTCGCCCGCTTTCTCGAAGCCGAACACCCGCAAACGATTGCGCTCATTCTTGGCCAGCTTGGCGATCATCAGGCTTCCGCTCTGCTCATGAGCCTCCCCAACGACGTCCGCGCCGAAGCAGTAAAAAGATTGGCCAATCTCCGCCGTTTTTCTCCGGAAATGGCGCATAAGGTTTCCAAGATCCTCGCGCAACGGATGCAAGCGGTGGGAGAGCAGGGCAAGCGTGCCTACTCCGGTTTCCAGAGTGTCGCCGACATCATGAATTGCATTGATACCACGGTCGCCCAGGAGATCCTCGTGGACATCGAGAACGAGGAGCCAAGCCTGGCCATCAGTATTCGCGATCTCATGTTCACCTTTGACGACCTTTTGCAGGTTGGCGAAGTGCAGCTTCGTGAGCTTTCGGGAGCCATAGACAAAAGAACATTGGCGACGGCGCTGAAGGGAGCAAGCGAGCCCTTGAGGAATCACTTCTTCCGCACGATGTCCAGCCGCGCGGTCGAAATGCTGAAAGAGGATATCGAGGCGCTCGGCCCTGTTCGCAGCAAGGATGTACAGAAAGCCCAGTCAGACATCGTTGCCATTGCCCGGCAACTTGAAGCCGAGGGCAAGATCATTTTGAAGGGCGAGGCCAATGATGAATATGTCGTCTGACTTGGCTCGTGACCGGAGCGGCGGCCTGCCCGTCGCTGCCTTTGCCTACCCTGATATCGCTTTGGCCACGCCGTTTTCACCCGGAGAAACCCCTATCAGCGCGGAAGGAGAATATCAAGCGCCAGGCCTGTCTCTGCAGGAAGTGGAAGACCGTCTCAATCGTGTCCGGGCCGAAGCCGTTGCTTTCACCGAGGCTCGCCTCCGCGCAGAATTTGAAGCCGGCTCGAAGGCGGAGGCGGAGAAAATTCGCCATGCGCTCGAACTTTTCCAGGGGGAACGACGGGATTATTTTTCCCGGGTTGAGTCCGATGTGGTCCACTTGGCACTCTCCATCGCAGCCAAAATCCTGCATCGCGAGGCTCAGGTGGACACCATGTTAGTTGCGGCTTTGGTGCGCGTTGCCATTGAAAAGCTGCATGACGGTTCCCGTGTGTCGGTACGCGTTCCGCCGGCGGAAGTAGAAAAGTGGCGCATCTTTCTTGCCAATCCTCTCAATGGCTCGACCGCCGAAATTGTGGAAGACCCCCATCTTGAACCCGGGGATTGCGTGCTCGAAACGGACTTGGGTTCGGCAAACTTCTCGATTGAGGCCCAGCTCAAAGAAGTAGAGCGTGGATTTTTTGATTTGCTGGCGCAGCGGCCGGTGATCAAATGAGCAAGCCTCTTGCTCCCTATTTCGAACGCCTGCAGAGAGGCTCAACTCTTCGCTGGCGCGGGCGCGTATTGCAGGTCGTCGGGAACCTTATCGAATCCGAAGGACCATTTTGTTCCATTGGGGAGTCTTGCGAGATCACGAGCGCCATCGGTCAGAAGTATTTAGGTGAAGTGGTTGGATTTCGTGGTTCCACCATGCTATCCATGGCCGTGGAGAATCCGCAGGGCATTCGTTTTGGAGATCGCATTGTCGCCTGGGGCACCCGCTCCTCTATCCGCGTAGGCCCGCGCATGCTGGGCCGGGTCATCGACGCTACTGGCGCTCCACTCGATTCGCAAGGCCAATATCGCGCTGAACGTTCCGTTTGGGTGGACGGCTCAGCCCCCCAGCCTTTGGATCGCGTAACCATTCGTGAACCGATCGGCTGTGGGATTCGCGCCCTGGATGCTTTCGTAACTTGCGGACGCGGCCAGCGAATCGGAATTTTCGGCGGCAGTGGTGTCGGCAAAAGTACCCTTCTCGGCATGATGGCGCGCGGCACCGGGGCCGACATGACCGTGCTGGCCCTGGTCGGCGAACGAGGTCGTGAGGTTGGGGAATTCCTCGAGGTGATTGGGGAGGAGGGTCGCAAGCGATGCGTGGTCATCGCTTCTACCTCCGACCAGTCTCCGCTCTTACGGTTGCGTGCGGCTCTCGCGGCAACCGCCGTCGCTGAGTACTTTGCCGGAATGGGCAAAAATGTGCTTCTCGTGGTTGATTCCTTAACCCGGTTCGCCATGGCCCAGCGTGAGATTGGCCTGGCTGCGGGTGAGCCCCCTACTGCCAAGGGTTACACCCCTTCGGTGCTGAATATGCTAGCTCGGCTGGTAGAACGCGCGGGCTGTTTCAAAACCGGCAGTATCACTGCCTTTTATACCGTCCTGATGGAGGGGGACGATCAGCAGGATCCCGTCGCCGATACTGTCCGCTCGCTGCTCGACGGTCACGTGATCCTCGATCGCAACCTGGTCATGAGAAATCACTTTCCTTCTATCTCGATCTTGGAGAGCCTGAGCCGCCTCATGCCGAATGTTGCGTCCCCTGAGCACCTGCAAAAGACCAAGGCGCTTCGCCTCTTGCTTGCTTCCTATACTCGCTCCGAAGACCTGATTCGCATCGGCGCTTATCAGAAAGGCGCCGATCCAACGCTTGATCGGGCCGTCGAAATATTGCCGCGGCTAGACGCTTTCCTGCAGCAGCGCCCGGACGAAATCGTCCCTTTCCCGGTGGCCATCCACACTTTATTTGAGCTCCCGAGCTGATATGTCCTTTCAGTTTCCTCTAGACTCCGTGCTTCGTTTTCGTAGAACCGTTGAAGAACGCGAAGAGGCTGCACTGCAGAAAATTGTCCACGAGATCGCGTTGATCTTCGAAAACCTGGAGCGCATCGAAGACCGGATCCTGAAATCGCAGGCCGCCCGTCTTGCCGAGGTGTTCAAGCCATTGACCGGCCTGGAACTCCATGCTTCCTACGGCGAAGTGAGCGCGCTTAGGCAGTGCAGAAAAGAGCTGATGGAACAGGTCAAAAAACTTGAGCGTGCCCGGGATGAACAAATGAACGTCTATGAAGCGGCGCGGCGCGATCGCGAACTGCTTACGAGTATGCACGACAAGAAGCGCGTCGCATACGAGTCAGATAGGAACAGGCGCGCGCAGAAGTTGTTGGACGACGTCTACCTCGCCCGTCGAAGCCGTTTCTAGAGCCATTTCCAGTCAGATCTTCGCAAGCCGGGCAAAAGAAGCCTTCCTGTAACCGTAGTCTCCGGTGAACAGCCTATGTTCGATACAGCATGAGCGATTCCCGCGCTCTCGGATTGTGCAGGCGCACGGCTCAACTCGGCAGCTTTTGCCTGGCCCGGGTTGGGCAAACTTTGCCGGGTTTGTGCCGATAAACTTCGCAACCTCAACCCTTCGATTCCATAACTCGCTTAATCTAATAGGGTAACTCGTCCTCCAGCCGGCCCTCGCCCTGCAGATATTCTTTGGCAACCCAAGTGCAATTACTATGACGTGCAAGTTGCGTCCACCCTCGAAGCACTCAGCCTATCCTCCACAGGATCTCGTCCTGCGGCGCCCGCGGGTGCCTCCGGTCAACCCGCGCAGGCATTCAGCGAATCCTTGCTTGCAGTTTCCCGGGGCCCTTCTGCAACCAACGCTGATACCGAGGAAGGCGCCAGGACTTCGCGGCGGCAAAAGCCCGAACCGAAAAGTATGCAGGCGCCCACGGGGGCAGACGCTCCGCCGGCAACGCCTTCTGCTTCGCAAGCAGCGCAACAACAGGCTCTAGTGGCCCAGCCGGCGTCATGGAGCGATCCCATTGTCATCCCGGCAAAATTAGCCCTCGAGGCGGCAAAGGGCTCCTCGGATATGCCGGCGACCCCGGTGCTTTCTAGTCAATCCGCACCTGGACCTGCTGCGAAATCAAACGCAACCGGATCCAATATGGCTTCGGACGCCGCCGTTCCGGAGCTCGGCGTTAGCGCAAATTATGTTCAACTAGGGAGCCAGATTCCCTCGATTGAATCGAAACTGCCCACGCCGGCGACCCAGGGCGTAAAGCCGGAGCTTGCACCCACGCCTGAAACTGTTACGAATGTCGGCGGCGCAGCGGTAAATCCAGGCGCGAGCGCATCTGGCCCGGCAACGAACTCCGCGAATGCCGCTGCCGTAGCCGTCCCAAGTAA
>JBARKD010000144.1:0-2204 GCA_049800615.1 Acidobacteriaceae bacterium
ATAGTAAGCCTAACCGTAACTCCGTAAGCGACTATCAGCAGGAAGAGACTAGAAGTCCATGAAATTCGTCGGCACACCATGCAACCAAGACTCGACGTGTCATGGAGAATCTTGGGAATTTTCGGAGCACGTCTTTTGCTCTGCTGCATGCCTTAGTCCGGCGATGGCCTCCCTTGCCTCTGGCTAAAATAATTGTACGGAGCGTTACAATCAATCCTGCCAATGAGAGGAACGGACGATAATATGCAGACTCGACTAAGATGGTGCCTCTTAGCTATTACATTTTTGGCTTTGCTATCATCTGGGCGGGCCCAGGAAAAACAACCACCATTTTCGATCGCCATCAGCGCGTCGCAGGCCGTCAAGGCAGAATCCGCAGTATGGCTGGGTATTGCCGTAAAAAACATATCAGGCAGCCGAATCGATATGGAAATGACAAGCAGTGTTAACTTTAACTTCTTATTTAGCGTACGTGACCTCGAGGGCAAGAAGGCACCAGAAACACCTCTCTACGAGGCGATCCAAGGCAAAGAGCCGCATACCTCGCCGCACATCAGCGCAATTCCGAGGTGGTCCCTCCTGCCCACCTGGCTGTCGCCCGGCGAAACCCTATACTTCAATACGGATGTCGGTCGGCTCTTCGAGCTTAAGCCGGGTAAGTACACAATCCAGTTAAGCCGTCCACAAGGCCCTGGCGCCGCAGTCGGGGTGCAGCGGCCAAACCAATCTGAACTGGTCATTACTTCTAACACAATTAACCTGACCGTGACTCCGTAAGCGACTCAGGAGGAAAAACCAGGCGTCTGGGAAATTCGTTGGCACGCCGTGAGAGGACGCGCGGCGAAACCGCCACTCAGCCGCTTACTGTGGCGCCTTAGCCGTGTATTGCAAATCCACATCCACCGTCTTATCCCGTGCCATCGCTGTCACGTGAGGCGCAACTTCCCAGTCCATGCTGGCCGGCAATAGCTTTCTAGCCTGGACCAGGAATCCTTTAAGGTAAGTAGCATCGTAAACGTCGCCCGGACGAATCTTCCACGCTTCCCGCAGCCTCGCCGTCAGCGCATTGTCAATGCCGCGAAATTCCAGCTCGCCCATGTGAAAGACGGGGCCTTCCGTCACCAGCAGCAGATAATCGACTGTGCTCGCCTCGTCATTGTACTGAGCATCAGCTTTGATCGTGGCGGTGACATAGCCGCGCGAACCATACAGCTCTTGCACAGCGCGCAGATCATCTTCCAGTTGCACCGTGCTCGCCGGTTTCCCCATTTTGGCGTGCAACAGCGGTTGCAGTTCGTTGGTGGGAATGTTTTTATTTCCCGACCAGGTCCAGCCCTTCAGCTTGTATTGAATTCCCGGCGTAATTGAGAGCGCCACATCCACCGTGGTTATCGTTTCCTGATCGCCCTCCTCTGGAACCACCGCCTTGATTACCTTCGGCTGTGGGGCCGAGCACGCCGCTTTCAGATAACCCCGATCATGATACGCCGGCAGGACCGCATGTTGCGTGAATGAAGCTAACAAAGCCCGTGAATAGTCACGCCCGCTAAGTTTCTTGCCCGCAGCTTCCAGCAGCTCCAACTCATCCTTTCCAGCCCCCGCAAACTCGATGTTTCGGATTCGGATCGTAACGTTTGAGACGCTGTAGTCGATCTCCGCCAGTTGCCCGTCCTTTCCCGAGTTGCGGAGATACTCGACATGTCCGGGTATGCCATTTTCCACCAGCATCGCCTGTAAAATGTCAGATACTTGATCGGGCAGGCGCCCCGTAGTCGGCAATTCTCCATTGAACAGGGGAACTCGTTCATGCACTTTCTGCAACAGCTCCTTATCCGAGAACCAGACAAAATCAGCGAAGTGGACCGGCACGAATTTCTCCGCGTCCGTCACCTTGAACACCAGCTTGGTGCCAGCCTCTGAGTACGAAAAAGTGTAGGAGATCGCGTCGAAAGCTCCCGTCTCGCCGAGTTGCCGGGCGGCTTTGCGGAAGGTCTCGTCATCCACCGTCGTACCCGCCATAAGCCCGGTTGCCGCCGCCACTTCCCCCTGCGTGAAGCGCTTGCTCCCGGTTGCTTTCACTTCGATCAGCTTGGCGTCGGCCGCAGGAACCGGCTGAGGCCCAACCGAAGTCTGAACTTGTGTTCCCGCAGATCTGCAGAAAATACAGGAACAAAAGAGTAGCAAAGCCAGCGCGCGAACCCGCA
>JBARKD010000145.1:0-5924 GCA_049800615.1 Acidobacteriaceae bacterium
GTCTGCGCCAGCATGATGGCGAGCGTGTATTTGCCGGCGCCCCGCGGACCGGCAAGGATGATGGCCTGAGGCATACGCCCGGCCGCGATCGCTTCTCGCAGATGCCGCACCGTTACCTGATTGCCAATGAATTGCGCGAACCCCATGCTTACGAGACTAGCAAAGGGAAAGGCATTTCCCGCCCGGGAAACTGCTTTCCGTGCCCGCAATGGAATTGGCCGTTAGCGGCCCGGCTACGATCGCGCTATCCAGACAATCACCCCAGACAATCACCGTGGCTCAGGGACAAACATCATCGGGTATCTCGGGCGAAGCGTGATTTTCGGTTGCACATCCACGGCCTGTCCGGGGACGAAGCGAAGCCGCCATTGTTGCGCGATGGTAGATAGCATCAGCACTCCCTCCATCCACGCAAAAGCCTCTCCGATACATTGCCGGTTGCCTGCGCCAAAAGGGAAATATGCGAAGCGGGGCCGCCTAGCCTTGTTTTCGGGAAGGAACCGGTAGGGATCGAAGCGCAGAGGCTCAGGGAAGTATTCCGCACTGCGTTGGATGATGTATTGGCTGAAGAAAAAATAGGTGCCCGCTGGAAAACGGTAAGGACCCAATTCCACCTCGGCGACAGATTGCCGGCCCATGGCCCAGGCTGGAGGGTAAAGGCGCATGGATTCTGCAAGGACCATTTCTGTGTACCGCAACCGGGGCAGATCCTCGACGGTGGGCAAACGCCCGCCGGTCACGGCATCGATTTCTTCGTGCAGGCGGCTCTCCGCCTCAGGGTTTTGCGAAAGCAAATACCAGGTCCAGGTGAGTGCATTGGCTACGGTCTCGTAGCCCGCAAGAAAAATGGTCAGCACCTCATCCCGCAGTTGCTCGTCCGACATGCCGGAGTGGTCAGCCTCTTCATCCCGGGAGGCGAGCAGCATCGAGAGCAGATCGCCCCGGTCTTTCCCATCGGCCCTGTGTTCGGCGATTATCCTCTGTACGACTTTGTCCAGGATGGCGCGCGCACGCCGGAAACGAATCAGGCCGGGAAGCGGCCAATCCAGATAGGCTTCTGCCCGAGGCAGCGCGATCAGATAGTTATAGAGCTGCATGATCACATTGACCTGGTCGTTGATCTCGAGCACATCGGCGGTTACGTCGGTGTTGAAGAGCGTTCGCGCCACGACCTGCAGCGCCAGCTGCATCATTTGCGACGCAATGTCGATAGGCTGATGCGCTTGCCACGCAGAACGCATGTGAGCTGCCCGATCGGTCATGATGGCGCCGTAGGCTTGAATGCGCTGGCGGTGGAAAGCAGGAGCAGCGATGCGGCGTTGCCGGCGATGTATCTCGCCATCGCTGGTGATGAGTCCCTCGCCCAGCAAAATTTTCATTCGCCGCTGGGTGCGCTCCTTGATGAAATTTTGCGGTTGACTGATGAGAATCTCGTGAATGAATTCGGGTTCGTTGACGAGCACAATATGCGAGAGCCCCAGGCGGTAGTGCGCCATAAGACCATAGGTCCGGGTCAGGTGCTCGAAAAGGGCGATCGGATTGCCAGGCCTGAAGAAGCGGCGCAGCAGGTAGAAGGGCAAATTGAGCGTCAGCCCCGGCGGATACCGGTAACCTTCCTGCTCCACCACCGTCCATGTCCGCCGTGACGTTTGTGAATATGTGGTGCCCACAGTCCACCCAGCCGCTCACGCAATGGAATTGTGAGCGTACTCTTCGCCATCCCGGCCGCACCCGGATTTCCCGTTACGCTGCACCGGACACATCCACATATGCGCCTTTCCTTATAGAAAGGCGCATGAAGCTCGCCAACGCCACAAGAACTTGTCTCATATATGGGTCCGCGGCTTCTGGTTGGACCCTGAGCCCCGCTTCGAGGGCGGGTCTCATGCGCGACCTCTCCGAAATTTGTCTATTTATGAGACAAGTTCTAACCTCAATGGGAAATCCGGGGTAGCGTGGCGGAGGGGTTTGCCGTTCTCTCCCGGTTGCGGTGCCGTATCGCTTTCTCTACTACTTCTACGATGCGCTGATGGACTTCTTCAATAGGGCCGTCGCTATCGATTACCGTCACACGCAAAGGCTCGCGTACGGCGATCTCCCGGTATTTGTCGAAGACCCGGCGATAAAATTCGTTATTCTCCCGTTCGAAACGGTTCTCGTCCTTACCGCTGGCCGCGGCCACTCGCTGGTTGCGCCGTCGCGCACGCGCCAGCGAAACATCGAAATTGGGCAGCAGCAGGAGCGTCAGGTCGGGCTGAAGACCTCCACATAGCGTAGTGTGCAGGTTGAGCACGACCTGGCTGCCCAGTTCTCGTCCGCCTCCCTGGTAAGCCTCGCTGGAGTCGGTGAAGCGATCACAGAGCACAACCCTCCCAGCTTCGAGCGCGGGCTCGATAACCTCCGCAATAGACTGTGCGCGATCGGAGAACATCAGGCCCAGCTCTGCAGGAGCAGAGAGGTTTTCCGTTCGGGAGTCCAGCAGGAGAGCGCGGATTCGGTCGCCAACTCGTGTCCCCCCCGGTTGGCGTGTGGCTGTTACCGTAAATTCATGCGCTTCCAGCCACTCCTTCAGGCGGCGGAGCTGGGTGCTTTTTCCCGACCCGTCCAGCCCCTCGAAGGTTACAAAAAGACCTCGCGGCATGCAGGGAGTTTACACGCTGGCGCCCACTTGCCATCTTCCCGGATTATTACTGTGCCGGGAGAAGATCGGCGATCTCGAGCTCCAGACCGCCGTATTCCGGATGCCGGTTCTCCCGCAGCTTATAGGCGAGATGAATGATCGAGCCCTGCTCCAGGCCAAGCGGCTGGATGCGCGCGGCCCAATCCCACCCCAGCGCAGACCAGCCGGCGCCGCGCGCTCCCTGCGCCAATTGCAGGCAGATATGGCGATCCTTGATAGTCCGTACCGGAGCCGCCAGGCGCACATTGTAAGCCACAAACAGCGGTTCCTCGTTCCCGTTGCCCACCGGCTCCAGGCGCCGCAACCAGCTGAACAGCGATTGGCTGATCTGGTCGAGCGATAAGACGGCGTGGCAGCGCAGGGTGGGTTCCGCCACTTGCACGTTGACCGTGGCCCACACTTCCATGTGCCTTCTCAAATCCGCCACTCGCTCGATTGGCAGGCTGAACCCGACGGCATGGGCGTGACCACCGAAACGAGTGAAGATTTCCTTGCAGCCTTCGATCGCCTGCAGCAGGTGAAATCCAGCCACGGAGCGGCCGGAACCATACGCTTCGTTACCTTCGACCGCGACCACGATGGCCGGGCGTCCCGTGCGATCCACAATGCGCGAAGCGAGGATGCCAATGATGCCGCGGTGCCATCCCGAGCCCTCGATCACGATGCATCGACTCTGCGCAAAATCGGGCAGCCTGCGATCTATCTCTTCGAGAACGCGGGCTTCCGCCTGCTGTCGCGCACTATTCAGACGGTCGAGTTTGCCGGCAAGTTCGCTGGCTCGAACGCGATCGCGAGTCGTGAACAGCTCCACTACGTCGGAAGCTATATCCATGCGGCCGGCGGCGTTGATGCGCGGAGCGATGCGGAACGCGAGATCGGTGGTGGTGAGAGGCCGCTCTGCCGGGTCAAGCTTCGCCAGTTGCATGAGCGCGCGCAGGCCCGCACTAGCCGGCCGGCGTAATTCGTCCAGGCCTACGCTGGCCAGGACCCGGTTTTCCCCCAGCAGCGGGACCGCATCGGCCACCGTGGCGATGGCCACCATTTTAAGGAAGGAAGGCAGGATCTTGCCTCGTGCCCGGTCGGCATCCCAGGCTTCGAGCAGAGCTTGGGCGAGCTTGAACGCGACACCCGCCCCGCAGAGGTGCTTGCAGGCGTAGGTACAGCCAGGCTGGTTGGGATTGAGAATGATAAGCGCATTGGGCAGGGCAGTGTGGGGAAGATGATGATCGGTAACGATGAGATCCAGTCCCAGACTTGCGGCCGCCTCTGCTGCGGCAAAATCCCGGATCCCTGTATCGACACTGATGACGAGACGGATGCCGCGCCGCGCTGCAACCTCCAGAACCTCCGCCTGCATACCGTAGCCTTCCCGTAAGCGGTGAGGGGTATGGAATTCGGTCTTGCCGCCGAGCATTTCCAGCGCAGTTTTGAGCAGAACGATGGCGGTGGTGCCGTCCACATCGTAGTCGCCATAGATCAGGATGGGCTCCTGGCGCGCAATCGCCGCCTGCACCCTGGCGACGGCGGCGGCCATGCCGTGCATCGCGTAGGGATCGATCAGTTGCTCAATGCGTGGATGGAGAAAGGCATCCGCTTCGGCAGGGCTTTGCACCCCGCGTTCCACCAACAGCTCGGCCACGATAAGCGGTAGTCCGGCACTTTGTGCCAATGCCGCCGCGGCGGGGTTGGCCGGGGGAAGAATCCAACGGTTTAACGGGATGGCCCCGGCGCTAAGCGCAGGTGACCCGGCAGCGTTCACTCCTCTTCTTCGTCCTCGTCGTCTTCGAAAATCATGTCTCCGAAGTCGTCAGCGAACTCCTGGAGTTCCTGGTACCGCTCGTACCAATCGGTCGAATTCTCGTGCACGAATACGATGCCCTGGTAAGCAAAGCCCAGCTGGATATAACCGATCTTGCCGACGTAGTTGAGCAGATATTGCGCCTCCTGCATCTCACTCTCGGGCACGTCGGGAAAATTCTCCTCTCGAATCTGCTCGATCAGCATGGCGATTTCGCTCTTCTCGAGCTTGACCTCGCTAATGGTCACGAAGGGTGTTCCGGACGTCTTCGCCATTTCGACGAAGTCCTTCCAGCTATCGGGATTGTCGCTGTCTTCCCAGAGCACGGTAGGCAGGTCTTCCGTGATGAATCCAGGCAAGCGGCGCATGGAGTGCCCTTCGATAAACGCCACCATGTCATCTTTGAGGGAGAGCAGGTCGTCAGCTTTCATATGCCGGCTCTATTGTCGCAGATGTTCTCCCGTTTGCCTTGAGCAGCCTGTTGCCGGCGATTGGTTTCCTCAGTGAAACGTCTGTCGCAGTGTTTTATTGGCGCTGCGGCCTGTCGAGGGAGATGGAGATTGGGGGAGATTGGCTTCCCTCCAGCCGAGGCGGCTGAGGCGAGCACAAGGTATGGTGGAAGGGGCCGGGAGCGCCCTTCTAAGGAACCGAATATCGCAGGCGGATTCCCAATCGGGTAGCCTCTGGCGCAAGGCGGGAAGCACCGGAAAATATGCTATAGTCCGAGTCAGAACACATGATTTTTTCGCGAGAGTACGTGAATTATTTGGCTCGCCAGACCGTCAACCAGTTAATCGAAGCCAAAATGATCCGGACCGCGAAGCCGGCGATTGTCGCGGAGCGGGTCAATGCAGCCATACTGGAAGAGCTTTCCCTAGAGGACCGCATTAATGAAGAAGTACGCGTCATTCTCGACGCGTACCAGGAAGACATGCGCCGGACTGGCGCCAGCTACATGGAGATGTTCAAGAAGGTCAAGCAGGAGCTGACGCGCAAATACAAGGCGGTCCTGTGAGACTTTCTCGAGACAAACTCAACAAGCTGGCTCATGTCGTCGCCGACACCCTTGCCGAAATCGATGAATGCGAGTTTCTGGATGACCGGAACACCATTCGCCAGGAAGCCCGCAAGGCGCTGGAGAAGGTTCTGACGGAGGAGATGAAGATCGATCAGGCTGCTCGCCAGAAGATCGCCTCTCAGCGAAAAATCATCGTCGAGGGAAGCCAGGAGTGGGACATTCTTTACCGCAAGTATTACAACGATGAGGTCAGGAACCTGGGCCTTTAAGAGTCTGCGTGGGAACCGATGGTTCCATAAAGATCTATCGCCGGTTCAGTAAACCGCAGATCCCTCCACTTCG
Source organism: Acidobacteriaceae bacterium (assembly GCA_049800615.1). Classification (GTDB taxonomy): domain Bacteria; phylum Acidobacteriota; class Terriglobia; order Terriglobales; family Acidobacteriaceae; genus PALSA-350. Next base: position 5,839 of record JBARKD010000145.1, read on the forward strand.
CTACCCCGGATTTCCTGTTGAGGTTCGTGGCGTTGGCAAGCTTCATGCGCCTTTCTTTAAGGGACAGGCGCACACGTGGACGTGTC